>CACZSB010000109.1 GCA_902783765.1 uncultured Lachnospiraceae bacterium | reverse complement strand
GGATCATTCCCCCCAGAATATAAAAGGTCCGGGGGCTGTGGAATACCCCCTTAAGATCCTGGGTGTAAAAGCCGTTAAAGGCATTAATGGGCAGGAAAACATAAAACAAAAGCCGGTTGAGGCCCTCGGTAAAATCCTCTTTCATAAGCTTCATCCGGCGAAGCAAGGCCCCCAAAACCATAAAGGCCACAAAGGGAAAAACGATTTCCAGGGTGATAATGAGATTTTGAATCATAATCTGCAGTCAGCCTTTCTGCGGGGATTGTATCAAAGCCCGCAGAAGCTTTCAAGCAGGGGGCTCTTCCCTATTGACAAAAAGGGATTTTTTCCTATAATTCTTCACGTATATAAAAGGAGAAAAACCATGAGTCTCGAAGTATCCCATCTGTTTAAAAAGTACGGCAACAAAGTCGTTGTGGATGATCTTTCCTTTACCATGGAGGAACCCGGGGTTTATGCCCTTTTAGGCACCAACGGTGCCGGAAAAACCACCTCCATCCGCATGATGCTGGGCATGCTGGCCCGTGACGGAGGAGAAGTAAGCTGGAACGGCAGCCCCCTGACCCTGGATACCTGCAATGTGGGCTATCTGGCCGAGGAGCGGGGCCTGTATCCGAAGTACGGCCTGATGGACCAGCTGATCTATTTTGCCACCCTTCGGGGGGTGCCCAAGCATGTGGCAAAGGACCGGATCCAATCCCTGGCCAAACGCCTGGAGGTGGAAGAATATCTGTATCCCGAAAAGTTTGCCCCCGCCACCCGGCCCATGCTGGGACAGAAAAAGGCGGTGCGTTTTTTTGCCACCGGAAATCGAAAAAAAGAAAAGCCCAGGCTGGCGGAGCAGCTTTCCAAGGGCAATCAGCAAAAAATCCAGTTCATGACCGCCCTGCTTTCCGATCCGGAGCTGATTGTACTGGATGAGCCCCTTTCCGGTCTGGACCCGGTGAATACGGACCTGATCCGGGACGTGATTCGGGAAGAAATCGCCAAGGGAAAATATCTGATCATGTCCAGTCACCAGATGGCCACCGTGGAGGAATTCTGCACGGACATCACGATTCTGGACCGTTCCAAAACAGTTCTTCAGGGCAATCTGAACGCCATCAAAAAAAGCTATGGCCGGGTGAACCTGCATTTAAAATGCGAAGTGGATGCCCGTCCCCTGGTGGAGGCCGCCGGTGCCAGCATTTTAAGCGAGAAGGAAAACGAGTACCAGGTCCGGGTAAGCGGTGAGGAGCAGGGGCAGAAAATCCTTGGCGCCCTGACGGCGGCAGGTATTTCCGTGATTACCTTTGATTTGCAGGAACCGTCCCTGCACGAAATCTTCGTGTCCAAGGTTGGGGAGGAGCATGAACATGTTGAACCGTTTGAAGCTTAAGGGGCTGGGCCATGTTTTCCGCTTCACCCTGCTTCAGCTTTTGAAGAAAAAGGGCAATATTATCGGGCTGGTGGTGTTTTTCCTGATCATTGTGGTTATGGGCCCCGGCATGGCGCTGCTCACCGGAAACATGATGAACGGAGATGGGGCGTCCGTGGAACACCAGAGTTACCTGGAAAGGCGGGAAGAGGCCCTGCAAAGGCGGCAAGAACGGCTGCTGGAGGCCGGACTCAGCGAAGAACAGCTGGCCCTGCTTTCCCAGGACCTTTACGCTGTGGGAAGCAATTGGGAAGAGTATAAGACCGGGGTGCCGGAGGCAGAAAAAATCACATCTCCGGATGAAGTGACCGATGATGATTTCGATACGGACGACTTTTCCCAGAATTTAGGGTCCTCCATGTTAATGATGATGCTCTGCATCCTGTCTGTTTCCTTTGTGGTTCGGAGCGTGGTGGAGGAAAAAACCTCCAAGCTGGTGGATTTGTTAATGGTCAGTATTGAACCCCTGGCACTGCTTATGGGGAAAATCCTGGCCACCCTGGTTTATACCCTTTTCTACTTCCTGGTCCAGCTTTTGGGTTTCTTCGTGTCCGACCTGATTATGAAGCATCTGATGAATCTGGAAGAGGGCTTGGGAGAATTTATCACCATCCGTCTGGCGGACACCTCCCCCCTGGGTATTCTGATTTTCCTGATTACCTGCATTTTAGGCCTGCTGGCCTTCGCCCTGCTTTCGGGCCTGTCCGCCGCCGGCTGCAGCTCCATCGAGGAAACCTCCTCCGCCATGAGCACCGCCATGCTCCTGTGCTTTGCGGGCTATTATTTTTCCATGTTCGTATTTGCCTTTAACAGCAAGGCTTTGGTAATCGTCTGCTCCCTGCTGCCGTTTATTTCCATGTTTATCATGCCTAATGCCGTTTTGGTGTATGACTTCGGCTATTGGCTGATTCCCCTTTCCTGGGGCGTTCAGATACTCTTTGTGGCGGTGGCGGCCCTGCTTTCGGCCAAGGTCTATCAGGCCCTGATTGTCCACAAGGGTAAACGCATCGGCCTGCCCCAGATTCTGCGTATGGCCTTCGGAAAGGAGGTGGCATGATGCGCGGTTTGTGGAATATCTTTTGCTTCAGCCTGCGCCAGAAGCTGAGCTTAAAAGGCTTCCGGGTCCTCACCATCGTGGTGGCAGTGATTCTTTTCCTGATCCCCGTTGTTTTGCTTCCCATAATAGATGGAAGCAGTGACACAGAGAAGGAATCCGAGTTTACGGAATCCTACGGTGTGGAGGAAATCAAATCGGTGTTCAGCGTAATCGAACACAGTGAGCGGGCGGCATATCTGAAAAATTTTATTTCCTATGCTGAAGCCACGCTCCCCCAGTGGGATGAGACAGCCAGCGGAATCCGTTTCACTATTTGCGACGACCTGAGCCAGGCCACGGAACAGGCCCAAAAGGCAGAGCGGGCGGTTATTCTGCGGATATTGGAAAACGACGAGCGGCTTTTGTTCAATACAGTGCTGCCGGAGGGCTCCGCCCTGCCCCAGATGTCTGCGGAAAGCCTGGCCGGTATTCTGGTGGGGCTCTTCCAGGATTATCGGATTCAGGAAATGAATCTGACCCCCGAACAACAGGAGCTTGCCACGGCGCCTCTTAGTGTCTTTATGCCCTTTAGCGAGGAGGAAGAGGTGGATTCCGATTCCCAGCCCGCCGAAGATCCGGAGGAAGAGGAACTTCCGGAGGATCCTGCTGAAGCAGAGAAGGAACAGCAGCAGGAATACCTGCAGATTATGCTGCCCACGCTGGCCTTCCTTAATATCATGATCATCTATTTCCTGGTGCTTTACCACAATCGGGATATCGGGCAGATCGTCATTCTGGAGAAATCCTCCAAGCTGATGGATACCTTCCTGATTTCCGTGAAGCCCCGGGCCATGATTTTCGGAAAGGTGCTTTCGGTATGGCTTTCCGCCCTGATACAGTTTGCGGTGTGGATTCTGGCCCTGGTGGCCGGCCTGGTGGTGGGGGCGAATCTTGCCCAGCGCCAGCACCCGGATTCTCCCAGCCTGATCCTGCTCCTGTTAAAGACTCTTCGGGAGAGCACAAGATTTTTCAGCCTTCCTAATGTGCTGCTGGCCCTGCTGCTGGTGGCCGTGGGCTTCCTGGTTTATATGGTGATGGCGGCGATTTTTTCCAGCTTTGCCTCCCGTCAGGAGGATCTTTCCGCCTCCCAGGGCATATTCAATATGACGCTGGTGATTTCCTATTTTGTGGCCCTTAGTCACTTTATGAATGCCGGCGAAGCCGGGGCTGCCTGGTATGATTTTATCCCCTTCATTTCCTGTATGCTGACACCGGCCAGGATTCTGGCCGGAACCGTGAGCCTGTCTGTGGGATTCGCTGCCACGGTGATTGGCCTGCTGCTGGCCCTGCTCTTTGCCGTTTTTGCCGGCATGATTTACAATATGATGAGCCTGTACAAGGGCGATATGCCAAAGCTCAAGGATGTGATGAAAATGCTTCGCACCCAGAAATAATCTGTCCGAAGCAGCTAAAAATGTTCCATTTTCCCGCCGGTCCCATGGGGGCCGGCGGACTTGCGAAGCCTGGGAAAAAGTGATATACTACCCAGCGTTCGAATTTGCGGCAA
Organism: uncultured Lachnospiraceae bacterium; assembly: GCA_902783765.1. GTDB lineage: Bacteria > Bacillota > Clostridia > Lachnospirales > Lachnospiraceae > UBA6987. The sequence goes on along the minus strand of CACZSB010000109.1, from coordinate 191 downwards.
GCCGCTGAAACCAAGGAGGTGTCCCCCATGAAATCTATCCAGTATTTGCCCCTTCTCTCTGCCTGGGGCGTATTGCTTATTGTTTTGGGGGTGGTCATTGCCGCCTTTGTGGCCCTGTATTTCCTGGGCCGTAAGCTCCAGAAAAAGCAGGCTTCCGCAGAGGAGCAGATTGAGAGCATGAAGCAGACCGT
>CACZSB010000108.1 GCA_902783765.1 uncultured Lachnospiraceae bacterium | reverse complement strand
GCCGATGAAAGAATCTCCCTTTTGGAAAAGCTCAAAACTGCTTCCCTCTTCTGAAGTAGTTTCCACCACAATAAACCGGGTCCCTTTCAGGGTTTCAAACTCCTCGGGAAGAGTGCCGGGTTCAAATTCTTGCTTGCCCAACAGCCCATGATCGGCACCGTACTGCGATACCACGATTTTCTCCGGCGGGGCCATGACAGCCACTTTTACCCTTGTCTCTGAGGCGTAGCCCTCCACCTCCTCCTTAAGACTCACAGTCGTGTTAAACCACAGTGGAAGCTCTCCGTCCACCCCTAAGCGATAACAATCACCGGGCAGGGCATATACCTCTCCCTGGGAGCTCTGATATACCGGATTAATATATAAATATTCCTTTTCAAATTGGGAGGAGATATATAATGTTCCCTCCAAAGAATGGCTGTTGGCAGAGGTATCCCCATTCACATGCAGGCCCTGTGACACCTGAGAAAATCCTAAGTCCACTTTCGAAGCGCCATAGGAATGGATCCCATCTTCTACATCGTAGTGAAAAAAGGAAAGGCCCTCCACATTTTCAAATACATATTCCCAGTTCACATATTCCTCCCCGCTTTCGGAGTCTGTCCATTTAGTATCGACCCTTTTCGCGTAAAGACGATTCTCCTGCAGGCCGTAATCATTCGGACCGAGGTTGATTGTATCCTCTTGATCAAATCCATTTTTGATCATCTCCGACACCTGCTCCTCCGACAGCCAATCCAAGCCCTCAGACCAAAGAGATTCCCAGGTAATCAGCATCCCCACCAAATGGGCTTTTTCATCGGGGTTATTTATCTCCCCGTCCCCCACCGGCCGGATCAGCCCCGTGGCACCTGCCGTAAAGGCTCCCAGCAGCAATACCGCCAAAAGTATAAGAATTCCCTTAGTTTTCATCATCCTCTTCCTCCAGATTTCCGTCAAATTTCAGAATATCTCCCACATCACATTGCAGGTAGTAACATATTTTGTTGATGGTGCCGAAGCGGATGCCCTTGGCCTTGCCGCTGCGCAGAATGGACAGGTTGGCTTCCGTGATTCCAATGATGGAACACAATTCCTTGGAGGTCATCCCCCGCTCCTTTAAGACCTGTTCCAAATATACCTGGATAGCCATAAACTACCCCCGTTTATATGAACAGATTATTGTCTTCCCGAAGCCGTTTGTTTTCAATCAGAAGCCGGGTAAACAATAGGATCATCACGGTAAAAACCAGGCTGGTGAGGGGAATATCCACGGTAAAACTACTGTTGGAAAGCCAGCGCATCAGAATCATCTGAAGGATATTGGCGAAGGCCATCATGGCTGCGGTAACCCCCAGGGTCACGCAGCACAGCCTGCTGACCCCCTGGGCCATGGGGACCAGCCCCTCCTGCCCCTCGCTTCCGGCAACTGCCAGCAGTTTTTTCAGTTTTGATACAAGGGCATGATTCAGGATACATGATACAATGGGAATCGCATTCCAGACCAAACTTCGGATTTTATCTGCTATGGTCGGGTCGACGGGGATATAACCCTCTCCTCTATCTATCCAGGAGGATATGCCCACAACAAAGGCCACTCCATAATAGATTATCACCAATGCCAGGATAAGGTCCAGTACATGCAATATGGTTTGCATATATCCGAAGAGCTGACTTTTATTGGCCTGGCTGAGCAGGCGGATAAAGCGCAATAGAATAAATAATACCAGCACTGCCCAACAGGACATCCCCAGGGCTTCCCCTATAAACTTTTCATCAAATAAGCCCGGAACCAGCACCGAACGGAACAGGGCAGGGCTCATCATCCCATAGAGGGCCACCAATATCGTGGCGGACAAAAGATATAAAACTGTTCTTTCCGCCAGGGTATCTTTGCCCTTTTTGTAGCGGAGGGCAAAAAACAGCGGCAGGAAAGCGATCCCCACCCAGAGGGCCGTGGCCAGGCCGTTCCCCAGGGGACCCGTCCTTGACAAGGCGCAAAGGCCATCCCCTATTGGTTTAAGGGGAAAGGCCGATACCAGCGGAAGCATATCCGGCTTCAGACTTGTCAGAAGAAACAATAAAGTCAAAAGCACCGGAATAGCGGCCTGAAATGAGATCCTGTTTTTCTTCTTCATACAAAAAACTCCTCAAATTATTGTTTTACAATAATCACTATACCACAGAATTATTGTTTGTCAATAATTTTTTTGGAGTTTTTAATTTTCGGGGGCGGAACAATTCTTTCGAAGCGCTTTTTTGCGCTGAGAAAGATTTCGTCTCCGCCCCGGCGTGATGGGATCCTTCGCTTCGCTCAGGATGACAGTAAAAACATCAGGGAAGGACCGGCAGAGGGATTTCTATGTACTCAAAAGTCCAAGTGCCTGACCCATAGGGTTTTAATATATCCCTGTGGAAGCTTAAGCTCATCCCGGCTCATCTTCCTTTATCAGAATGGACTTCAGGGGAATTGTCTGCTGACTGACAGGCTGTGCATTCCCTGCTTCATCCATTTTATACAGGCGGTATTCCACACGGCTTGTGCCATCCTCCTCTATCAGGAACAGCACACCCACAAAGCGGTCATTAAGCAAATGCCGGCGGGCTCCATCCCTAACAAAGCTCATGACAAGCACCGGGCCCTGGGGCGTAAGGGTGTAAAGATCAGACTTTTCATCATCCCATCCCACCATAAATAAACTCCGGGCTCCACCCTGCTTGATGGCAAGATTTTTATAGGACTCCTTCAGTGTAAAGGAATCCTTTCCTTCCCGGTTCCAAAGCTCCAGTGTCTGTGTAGTACCGTCATCCACGATTCGAAGAAGCCCTTTTCCGTCTCTCTGGAAGCAATCCCGCCAGCCTTCCCAGGCCTCGCCCCGATGCAGGATCTCCACGGAACCCTTCCACAGATTATCGGTACTTAGCAGATAAATCTGCCCTGCCTCCTCAAACCAGCAATCCTGGCCGTCGGAGGAAAGCACCAAACCTGCCTCCACCTGGGCTCTCACCATCATGGGATGATAGTCCTCATCCAGATATACGATATCCACCAGGCTCTTATCCCCCTCTGTCACGGGGGCCGTATAATACAGCCGGTTCTTAAAGCTTTCAAAGCCCATGACCATAAGGACTCCCTGGCTACCATATTCATCATAGGCCATATTGCTGGGCTCCAGGGGATAAAGAGGCTGGGGATAAACGTTCCTTCTTTCCCCGCCCTTTTCCCAAATATAGCTGCTGCCGCTGGCTCCGTCGATGAAAAGGCCCTCTTTCATCTCCCGCGTCAAATAGGCGTTGTTTTCGTTTGCGGGAAGGCCCGCCAATTGATTGGTCAGCAGCCGGGTGCTGCCACTTTCCTGCTCATAGGCATACAGATTATAGCTGTTATTATCCTAATAGAACAGAATCTCCCCTTCGTTGCTTAAGGCCACGGGGTAAGCGGGCAGCGGGATGTTTTTGGGCTCACTTTGCTGCCAATCCAGCAGCTGCACGAGCACAGTACCGGCTCCGCTGTCGGCGTACTGCACTGCCCAGGCCAGGGTTTGTCCGTCCGGTGAAAACAGAGGATCGACTATATTGGGAGTCAGCTCACGAATCTGGCCCCTATACCGCCAGCTGCCCTGTCCGTAAAAGAGGGAAGCGCCGTCCCAGGAAATGGCCTGGGGTGCCGTACCCCGGGGCAGCGCAAAAATCTCTTCTCCGTCATAATACAGGAAGCCTTCTTCCT
>CACZSB010000107.1 GCA_902783765.1 uncultured Lachnospiraceae bacterium | reverse complement strand
GTCTTTGAAAGCCTGCTCCAGGAAGGCCGGGAAGTGGCCGTACACGCAGAGATCGAGGACGAGGATCAGACGGTCTATATCCCCGCCATTGCCACCACCGCCAGCTTTAAGAACGGTGCCAAGAGCATAAAGCCCGCGGAGAAGGTCACGGTCATTGACCGTGTCAGCTACAGCGGCCTTATGCCTGGCCAGGAATACACGGTTTCCGGCATCCTGATGGATCTTTCCACCGGAAAGGCGCTGCTGATTGATGGGAAGGAAGTTACCGCCACTTTAAGCTTTACTCCCGAGAAGGCTGAGGGCTTTGTAGAGCTTTCCTACAGCTTTGACGCCTCGGCCCTTAAGGGAAAGACCCTGGTGGTCTTTGAAAAGCTTAAAAAGGGCGATACGGTGATCGCAGCCCATGAGGAGCTTCAGGATAAGAATCAGCAGGTGACCTTCACCGTGCCGGATGCACCCAACATGGGAGACCATATGAACCTGGTGCTGCCCGCTGCCTGCCTTACTTTGGCAGGAATCGGCGCAGCCCTCATCATAGCCAAAACAAAGAAGGAGGAAGAAAGCCATGACTAAACTCATTCCCTTAATGCAGATGATTCTGGCGGATTTTACCTTAAAAGCCTTTGACGCCAATGCCATCGTGCATACCATCATCCATGCGGTGGTGGCGGTCCTGGTGGTGAGCTGCCTGATCAACGGAGGCCGGAAGGTCTTAGACGGCCAGCAGTCCGGAGACCCCAAGGAAAAGTCTGACGGCATCACCACCATCATCTGGGGCCTGGTGATCGGCGGGGTCATTGAGGGCGTAGCCGCTTTGGTGATCTGAGATGAAAAAGAAGGCGGCAAAGTTAATCCTTCTGCTCCTTCTTGTAGGGCTTTTGGGCTCTGCCTTTTGGCAGGGCCCGGCCCCCGGCCGTCCTGTTCCGGTTCAGACGGCCAGTATTTCCTATGTGACCGCCGGGATCTTCGACTGGCTGGAGGAAATGTGGGAGTGGCTGACCGGCGGCTTTGAGGAAGCCCTGGAGTGGGTGGAAGGCATCGGTGAATGGCTGGGAAGCATAGGGGACTGGTTCGGCGGCTTCTTTGAGGGCGTGGGAAGCTTTTTCGAGAATGTCATCAGCTGGTTCGGGGGAAGCCTGGAGGCCATCGGAGACTGGTTCGGCGGCCTGCCGGAGCGCTTTATGGAGCGTTTCCGAAAGATCTTCACCGCCTCCGGAGATCCGGAGATCATCGTGACCGGGGGCTACAGCCTTTGGAACGGCGCCCTGCCCGGCCGGATCCAATCCCTTTTTAATATCTTCGAGCCCATCGGCATGGTGATCCTGATCATCTGCTGGGCCATCCGTGTGGGGGCCACGGGCATTGACAAGAGCCTGGATTTCGGGATCCGAAACTCCGCCGCCACCATAGCCGTGCAGCTGATCGTGGGCATGGCGGTGATGAGCATCGGCCCCCAGCTCATCATGAATATCACAGGCCTGTCCTACAACCTGACCACCCGGATCGTAAGCTCTCTGGGCACGGACGCCCTGACCGGCGTTGATTTTGCTTCCGCGGTGGAAGAAGCCCTGGCCAGGGCGGTCGGAGGCGGCCTTTTGGGGATCTTTGGGGTCATCCAGGATCTGCAGGCCATAGACGGATTTTTCGGGAAGCTGATTTTCTTCTACCTGATTCAGTTTACCTTCATTTTGAATATCGCCTATATGGCGGTGCTTTGCGGCGTAAGCCCCCTGTTTTTCGGCTTTGCCGCCGGAGGAGAAAGCACCAGGCGCATCGCCTTAAATTTCCTTAAGGAGTTTATCAAAACCGCCCTGGTGCCGCCCATGGTCTTTGCCTATGCCACCATCGCCTTTGCCCTGATGGATCAGGTGGGCATCCTGCTTTCCGGCCTGGTGATCGGCATCAGCTGCGTGGGCTTTGCGAGAAATAAGCTGGATCGGCTTTTAGGATAAGGATTTTAACATGAAAAAACGACTCACCAGCATAGTGACTTATTCCTCCCCTCTGGGGGTGGGTTTTAACAAGGAGAGCTTTACCGCTGCCGGAAAGAGCCTGCTCATCGGCCTTCCTCTCTTCTTTTTCGGCGTCATCTTTTTCGATGTGACACCGGGGATATTCTTAGGAGTTTTAGGCTTTATGACCAGCTTTGTGATCCGGGTGGGGGTCATCGACGGGAAGCCGGCGCCGGAATACATAAGGCAGAGCATCGATCTCTTGCGGCACCCCAACAAGCAATCGTTAAGCTATGCCCACGCCCCGGATGAGGAGCGTTTGATTATAGAAAAGGAGGTTGGAAAACATGAAGAAGGAGAAGAAGCCCTTAAAAAAGGCGGAGAAGAAGCCTGAAAAGGCTAAGGATAAAAAGAAGGCGGCTGCCCCGGCCCCGGTCAATAAGGAGCTTTTGGAGCAGAGCGTTCAGATGGTGATCCCGGTTAAGGAATACTATGAAAACGGCCTGATCGAGCTGGAGGACGGAAGCTTTGCCCTGGTGGCGGGCTTTACCAACTGCGGCTATCTTTCCCGGACGGACAGGGAAAAGGAGCGCAAATACGAGACCTACCGGCGCATTCTCCAGGAGCTCCCCCGGGATGTGCACTATCAGGAGATCATCTACAATGTGCCCGTGGATTACGCAGCCTATAAGGCAGCCGTGGCCGGGAAGGATCGTTTTAAGGACGATTATGAGGAGGCGTTTTTCAAGGTGCAGGACGGCTTTTGCCAGAAGGCCCGGGGCGATATCTCCTTAAAGAGATATCTCTTGATCCTCTCCGTTAAGGAGCCGGAGGATGGATCCACGCCCTATAACCGCCTGCTGGACCTTTTCAGGAGCCTGACCAGGCACTTTGCGGAAATGCAGTCGGAGCTTAGCCTTCTAAGCTGGGAGGGCGTGGTTCAGGAGATCTATCACGCCTATCATCCTTTCAGCTTTTCCATGCCCCCTTTGGCGGGGCTTTACCGGCACGGGCTTTCCATGCGGGATATCACGGCTCCGGACGGGCTTAAATTCACCTATGACTACTGCCGCCTGGGAGACGATTTCATGCGGATCATGTCCGTGCGCTCCTACGGCTCGGATATTAGGGACACCCTGCTTTATGATCTTTTAAATCATAAGCTCACCTTCTCCGTGGTCAAGCATATCGACCACATCAGCAAGGATGACGCTCTAAAGCAGCTGGATCTTAGGCTCCAGGACTTAGAGGCCAAGGCCCAGGGAAAGAAGGCCAAGAATAAGCGGGAGGGCGGGGACTATGTGGCCCCAAGACTTCTTCGGAACATTGAGGAGCTTAACGCCATGCAAAACGACCTTCTTTCCGGGGAGGAGTGCATCCGGCAGACCTTGTACCTGGTGATCTACGCCAAAAGCATGGACGAGCTTATAAAGCACACCGCACGGGCCAAGGCCATAGCCAGCGCCCAGAGCCTTTCCTTTGCCACGGTGCATACGGGGATCGAGCTGAAGGCGGCCCTTAATTCCATCCTGCCCATCGGCCGGGACGAGATGCAGCGCTTCCAGACCATGCTGGCCGGGGAAGCGGCGGTGGCCACGCCCTTTTCCTACGAATCCTATTTTGACAAAAACGGCTTTTTCTACGGCTACAACGAGCACAACGGGGAAATGAACATCATTAACCGGAAAACGGACAAATCCGCCGGGGGCTTTGTCTTTGGCTTGTCGGGATCCGGCAAGGGCATGTGGGTGAAGAACGAAATGAGCAATGTGCTGTTCCAGCCCTTCTGCTCAAAAGACAGGATCATCGTTATCGATGCAGCGGATGAATATATTCCCTTAGCCCAGGCAACAGGCGGGGCCGTGACCAGGCTGGAGGCCCACTCCGGGGACCGTTTGGATCCCATGTGGATCTCCCGGGCCCAGGAAACGCTCCTGGGCCGGGAAGCGGCGGTGGCAAACAAGTCCCAGGCCATGATCGCCTTTATCAGCCGGCTTAAGGGCGGGCCTTTATCCGCCGAGGAGCGGGGCATGATCGATGAGGCGGTTTTGACCAGCTTCACCCAGCACCGCAGCCCTGTCCTTAAGAATCTGTATGAGCATCTTAAGGACATAAAGGGGGCCGATCCCCTTTTGTCCGTGCTGCGGATGTATGTGGAGGGCTCTGTGACGCTTTTTAACGGCAAAAACAAAGGAAGAGAAAGCGATCGCTTCCAGGTCTTTTCCGTAAAGAAACTGCCTCAGGAGCTTAGGGACGCTGCCATGCTGGTGCTTCTTGACCGGATTGAAAACATGGTGATGGAAAACTACTCGGAGGGCATTTATAGCTGGGTGTACTGCGACGAGATGCACCGGTATTTCAATTATGACAGAAGCCCTTACACGGCCGAGCGCTTTTCCAGGGCTTATTCCGAGTGGAGAAAGTACGGGGCTATTATCACCGGCATCACCCAGCTTCCATCCATGGTCATTGCCACGGAGGATGGATCCACCATGCTTTCCAACTCCCGCTTTGTGGCCATGGCGGAGCTGGACGAGCGGAACATCAAAGCCCTGGAGACCCTGTACGAATTTAACGAGGAGCAGCGCCGGACCTTAACGGCGCCGGGGGTGGGATCCTATGTGCTGCGCTGCCACAACCAGCCCATGAGCTTAAAGCTTCTTTATCCCGGCGCCCAGGCCGGGGAGGAGAACCGGATGTACGAGCTTTTCAGCACCAACTTCAACGAAAGGGCGGAGCAGGCATGAGCCGGAGCGAGTCGAAAAATCTAATCTCCGGCCGGGGAAGGACAGGACGCTTTTTCAGCCTGTTTATTCTTCCTCCTTTGTTTTGGGCTCCCTTCGTATTCCTTTCTGCCTGGTCCTACTACAGCCACCTGGCTGCAGGGGCCTTATCCTTTGAAAAGCTCTGGCTAAGGCTGGGGAGATGGCTGGGAAGCTTTTTCACTCTGGGGCTTTGCCCCTTATCCGAGGCCCTGCCTTTTATTCTTGATCACCTTCAGGCTCTGATCCTGGTTGATCTGTTCCTGGCCCTGCTCAGCTTTGCTTTCTTCAGAAGGGGGAACTTTGAAGGGGTTGAGCATGGCAGCGCCCACTGGGCCCGGGGCCGGGAGCTTAGGCCCTTCAGGCAGGCCGGGCATAATCAGCCCCTGGGCCACAGGATCTATTTGAACCTTAAAGCCGGGCTTTTAAACGGAAATGTATATCTGCAGGGCCTATCCGGTGCCGGCAAGACCTTTTCCGTTATCATCCCCGGCATTGAGGCCCAGAGCCGTAAGGGCCCCGGCCAGGGCAGCTTTATCGCCACGGATGTGAAGGGGGCCCTGTACCGGGACACCTCCAAAATGGTGCGGGAGCGGGGACTTCCCACCTACCTTCTTAACCTGGCAGATCCCTTCTTTTCCAACTGCTACTCGCCTTTGGATAATGTCCATGAGGAGCGGAAAAATGTGGAGATCGGCGCCCTGGCTCAGGCCTTTGTGAAAAATGTGCGGGATGAGGAAGGGGGCGTGGGAGACTCCATCTGGGAGGAGACCTTTGAGGCGCTGCTTAGCTGCTGCTGGTTTTACCAATACGATTTTAAGATCAATCCCTTAAACGGAGAGCCGGAGAGCCGGGCCCTCTGGCGGACGGCGGAGCTGATCAGGGGCATCCAGTTAGATGGGAAAAGCGGCATGATCTCTCCGGACTGCGAGCTCTATAAGCTCATGCAGGCGGTGAAATATGCGGACCCTTTGCATCTTTCCGCCTCCAATTTCGAGTTTATCATGACCAAGGCCATGCGGGAGACCATCGCCAGTGTGCTTTTTACCGCCGGAGCCAAGATCCGAATCTTCGGCTATCCGGAGATCCAGACCCTGACCATGAAAAACGAGATCCCCCTGGATGAGTTTTGTGAAAAGCCTTCGGCTATTTACCTTAATTATCAGATAGGCTCCCCCTTCCGGGTGATCGCGGCCCTGTTTATCGAGCAGCTTTTCGCCTCCGCCTACTATGTGGCGGAAACGAAGCATGCGGGAAAGCTCCCCATAAATGTAAAGCTCTTTTTGGATGAGCTGCCCTCCATCTGCCGGGTCTACACCCTGCCCATGCGGGCCAGTACGGTGCGCTCCTACAACATGGATCTGTTTATCACCTCTCAGAGCCGCCAGCAGCTGGCCACCATTTTTAAGAACCAGGATAAGACGCTGCTGAATAACTGCGCCACCCACATTTACCTGGGTACCCGGGAGGAGGACGGCTTAAAGGAGATTTCCGCCGCTTTAGGGGAGACCACCACAGTGGATGTGAATTACAGCCACAACTCCGGAAAAGCCGGAGGCGGATCGGAAAGCACCCGAAGTACGGGCCGGAAGCTGGCCATGCCCTCGGAGCTGATCAGCATGGGGGATCAGTTTGAGGTGATCATCATGCAAAATCACCCGCCCATCTTCTGCCAGAAGCATAAGACCAAGAGGACAAGCTACTACAAGCTCTTAGGCGGGCCTGGCTGCCCGGAGAACAACCGGGTGATCGAGGAGGACCTATTCGCCCTTTCCCAGCTGCACCGGGCAGAGTATGAGGCCCTAAGGAATGCCAGGCTTAAGCCTAAGAGCCGGGTATAAGCATTCGCGGCGGATCCGGGGATCGGAAGCTTATGAGTTTTCCTACCAACCTTCCTCAGATGGCTGCCGGGCGGTTCGACTCCGCCCCGTCGCATAAACAAAAAAAGAAAAGGAGGCACATCATGCAGGATCCTTCCCGCTCCTTTAAGGATTTATCCCTGGACTACTGCCGGAAGGCCTTATCGGAGCTGATCAAAAGGGAAAATGACGAAGTGGCAGCCCTGGCTGCCCTGCGGCCCCTGCCGCATTTTTTCTCCTTTGTTTCAGCTAAAAGGGAAGGGGAAGAAGCCCTCATAAAGACCAGGGCACTTAAAGAGCGGTTATCAGATGAGCTGAGGCTGCTCCTGGACTGCTTAAAAAGGAACAGGGCCCTGCCCATGATCAGCCGGGATCCGGATGAGATGGTGAGCATATCCATCGGCAGCGTGTACGGCAAGTGCATCCTTTTAAACGATAATGGAGGGCTCTTTTATATCCCTCATAAGACCGGAGGCGTGGAGATGGGCCACATGGTGCCCATGAAATTCCTTAAACCATTCTCTGTTTTAAGGAAAAGCGAGCGGTGCATGATTTTAAGGGCCCTCTTAAGGGTTCCGGATACCCCGGGCTTTGCCCGTGAAATCATAGAAACAAAACTAAAGGAGGAACAGGAAAATGTCAGTGAACTTCAATCTCAACAAGGCCATGGCAGCCGGAAGGCTGGTGCGGAATCCGGAGCTTAAGGCCATCGGCGAAGACAATTTCGTCTGCAACTTCACCGTGGCCATCTCCCGCTCCTATATGGAGGCGGACGGGAACAGGAAGACGGATTTTATCCGCTGCGTGGTCTTTAAGCACCAGGCCCAGTTTGTGGCCCGGTACTTTAAGAAGGGAGATCCCATTTTTGTAGAGGGCGAGATCCGGGTAGATACCTGGGAGAAAGAAAGCGGCGAGAAAGGCAGCCAAACCTACCTGAAGGTGGACGATGTGCGCTTTGTGAAGGGAAAGGACGCCGGGGAGGCCCCGGAAGCGAAGGAGGAAGAGCCCGTCCCGGCGGGTGAAACGCCGGGCGAGGATCTGCCCCTTCCCAAAGAGGGCTAAAAAGGCGGTACTTGGCTTTTCGTGAGGTAGAAAGATGGACGAGAAATTGATCAAGGCCCTGGAGGATATCAGGGCTTATGAGGCACAGGCGGAGCTTCCCGCCCCGGAGCGGCTTCCCAAAAATACCGGGGAGCTTCCGGAAGCAATGATAATGGAGAAGGCCAGGGAGTACCGGGCATATCTTTCCTTTTGCCGACATGTGGATGCCTTTTTATCCGGGACCAGGAGCGGCCAAAACCATGCGCTCATCGTGGGAAGTACGCCGGATCTTCTCTGCGAAGGCCTGGGGCTAAGTCAGTTTCCCATATCCATCACCGGAAAGCATCTGCTGCATGTGATGAGGGATTATGGGATTACAGTGGCCCAGGTAAAGCGGCTGCCTTATGAGCTTAAAAGGCCCCTGGCCGTCCTGGATTCCATCTCCCGCCACGACAGCATCAGCCTGGTTTTGGGGATGAGGGATGCCCAGAAAAACCCTGTCCTGGCCAATGTGAAGCTGGGCGGGGTAGCCCGGTGGCAGGGAAAGTATATTCCTTCCAATTGTCTCCTAAGCTTTTATGGGAAGAAGGATTTTGCTTCCTGGATCCGGAATCAGAAAGATCTGCTGCTTTACTGGAATAAAGAAAGAAGCAACTCGGGGGAACCGGAGGTCTCATCCCTCCGCGCCTTCGGCGTCGCTTCGGGTATTATCTTACGACAAAGCCGGGCCATTGTCAAGCCTGATCCGAAAAAATATCTGCCGGAGGCGGAGTTTATCCTTCACAAGGAAGACCTGGCCCGGGAGATCGCCTTTGCCCTGCGCTTTATTAAGCGCTTTACCCTTCGGGAGATCGCCCAGATCAGAGCCCAGGCACCCACGGCCTGTTTTCTGGCCACCAGGGCGGAGTATGGGGACGGGCTGCCCGATGAAAAGGGAAAACGCCTGGCCAAGGCCCCCATTCTGATCAGGCCCGGGGAAAGCCCCATCCTGATCTCCGGCCCCAAGGGCGGAATCTATGAGTATTTCGATATCCGGCAGACGGATGCCGGAAACAGCTTATCTTCCAGGCTTTGCATGAGCGGAAGACCTGGCATAATTCCGCCCCTGGTTAAAAAGGGGCTTTCCATGGATCTTAGCGATGGCCGGGAGGCGGTGGATCAGCTCTATCCGGCGGCCCGGGAGCTTTTCCTTAAGGAAATGGCCGCCGGCGCATCCAGGGAGGACGGGGCTGCAGATCTGGCCTTACGGGCAGAGGTTTATGCCGCTGCCATCGAGCTGCAGGCCTATGGGAGCTTAAGCGTGGGGAGTGAAAAGGATCTGGAGAGGGCTTATCAGGATCTCATTAAAGCCGGCGCCGCCGACAGCCACCGCCTGGCCCTGGATCTGACCGTGACCCTGGAAAAGGCCTATGGCGATATGGAGGACTTCCAAAGGAACGGCCTCATGATGCAGCAGGCGGAAGAGGTCTTCTTTGGCAGGGAAGAGGCGGCGGAAGGCCGGCCCGCTTCCGAGGAGAAAGAAAGTGAGGAGCAGGCCTGGGAATCCGGCCTTGGGCGGTAAGGAGAAAAATATGTTTGTGCAGCGAAATGTCTATATATCTAAGGAGCTCATATTGACACTCAATCCCATGGAACTGGCCTATGTGCTCACCTATGCTCCCTTTGGAAATCATATCTTTCACCGGGGCTATTTTGAGCAGATGCGGGACACGGGGCTTTCCGACGGAAGCTCCCGAAGGGTGCGGAAATCCTTGATGGAGAAGGGGTATCTTCAGATGATCACCCGCCACAGCTGGCGGCTTAATCTTCCCCGGCCAAGGGGCGCGGTCTTTACCATGGTGCCCGCCGCGGCCATCGTTCGCCTTAAGGATGCGCCAAGGCTTCTAAAGTTATATGCGTATCTTCTTTGTAAATGCGGCCGGCTTCGCTGTGCCTATCAATCCTACCGGAAAATGGAAAAGGAGCTGGGAGTTGCCGCCAGCTCCCTGTATAAGAAGGATATTCCGGCCCTGGTAGAGCGGGGGCTGATTGATGTGCACCGTCGCCATTATAAGGATACCCGGGCATACAGAAGCCATTGCTACTATGTCCGAACCACAGAGGAGGCCATTGAAGGACGGTTAAAGGCCCTTAAGATCGCCCGGGCATTCAAGAAGAAGGCCGGCAGGAAGGCGGCAAGGGTCATCCTGCGCCCCTCAGCCCTCATAGAAGATACGCCCTCTCCCGGACACGGCACCGGAATCTTCAGACCGCCTCGTTAATCAGCTTTTTCAGGGCGGAGTGGGCTGCATGGCGAGCTATAAAGGAATATATACCCAAAAGAGAGAATGGCTAAAACAAAAGAGAAAAAAATGGAATCCAGGAAACTTAAGAATTATACAGGGGAGCCCCGCTTCGGCCGGGACGGGCGGGAGTTATACACAAAGGTCCTGCACTGGAGGATGAGGCCCAGCGAAAAGAGTCTCCTATCCCAGGCGGCCTCGTCCTCCAACTGGCTGACCATGAGCCGGATCGTCCGGATGAGCCTTTGCGGGGGTGGGAAGATCAGTTTGAACACAGATTTTCTTCAAACCCTGAAAGATTTGCACCGGATCGGGGCCAGTGTGGAAAACCTGGTGGTGATGACCCGGCATAACCTGAGTGCGCTGGTGGATAACCCTTTTCTGGAGGAGATCAGGCCGGAGCTTCATGAGAGCCTGGCGGGGCTCCAGAAATATCTGGATCGCCTGCAGATCTTCCGGACGGACCTGGTGGCGGTGGCCGAGGCGGCAGCAGCCCAGATGCAGGAGAGCCGTTCCCCCACAGATCCCATCGAGGACTTAGGGATCGAAAGCAGCATCCGGGCCTATGAATCGCTGATGGGACGCCTGGATCAGGAGGAATACATAAACAGCCAGGGCTTTGTCCGGATCACATCCACCCAGTGCAAATATATCTGGCGGATGGCCGAGCGGGAAAGCCGGATGAGCGGGAAAGCGCTCAATCGCTCCCGGCTGGTCAGAAGCTGCGTGGCCGGGGTGATTTTCCTCTCCCTGGGCGCAGATCTGGCGGGAGATATCCTGCGGCTCTCCGAAATCATCAGCGGCATCGGGGATGAGCTTTTGACGATCAATCGCCGCCTGCGGGATCTGATCGACGATCCCTTCCTGGCCATGGGCGCAGGGAAAAAACTGGTAAAAGCCCAGCTAAGGCGCATCGATGAGGGGGAGGAGAAGCTGGATAAAGCCCAGGATAAGCTGCTGGCGGTGACGGAAAAGCTGGAAGCGGCTATTGAGGAGATAAGACATGGCGATTTTTAAAGCAGTGACAACGCCCCGGGGCACCTCTGTTGGCCATGCCAAGCCTGACAAGCTGGAGGATTATCTTAAATACCAGCGGGATGAGGATGGCCGGGTCGTGAAGGAGGGCCGGGAAAAGCAGGCCAGGGATGTGCTTTTAACTTCCCTGAATACCGAGGATATGACAGGCCAGGGGGTTTTAAAGGGCTTTTCCGCCTCAGATAATCATGAGCTGGCGCTGCGGGAGCGGTTTTCCGACCGTTGCCGTACCATCGCAGCGATCCACGGCCAGACGGTTGGCTATAACGTGCTCAAATACAAGCATTATATCCAGGCCTTCCCGGAGGAGGATACCCGCCTGATGAGCCGGGAGAAATGCCACGCCCTGGGCGTGGAGGCAGCCAAGACTTTCTGGCCAGGCTTTCCGGTGCTGGTGGCCACCCATTTTGATCAGTCCGGGGAAGATGGATATCACTGG
>CACZSB010000106.1 GCA_902783765.1 uncultured Lachnospiraceae bacterium | reverse complement strand
CCGCCACCGCTGTATCCTTAAAGTATATGCCCTGCTCCGGGTCTGCCAAAGCCGTATCGGGAATAATATAATTGGCCGGCGTGCCCGCCGTCAGCTTGGCCAGGGCCACCCGGTCCACCCCATACCAAAGGGCGTCTTTGAAATTCTGATTGTCCAAAATCTTCAGGCTGCTGTGGCCCCGGTTGATCTCGATTTGCAGAATATAGCGGGAAGGGTAGGAAAGATAATCCTCCCGTTCCGCATAGCGGGGGGCCAGCTCCGCAGTCATGGCCGTGGCGTCCAGCTCTCCGGCCAGGTATTTTTCCACCTGGGTCTGGTAGCTTTCCACATAATACAGCTCCGCTTTATCCAGCTTGATTTCGTCGGCAAAAACATAATAGGGATTTTTTGTAAGACTGATCACCGATTCCTTGACCCAGCCCGTGATATAAAAGGCGCCGCAGTACAGCGTATTTTCCACGGAATCCCCGTAGGCGGTGCCGCTGCCGTCGGGAAAGGTCAGGGAATCAAAAAGCGCCGGATCCGTGGGCACGGTGCCGTAGCCAATAAACTGCTGCATCACATTCCGGGCCGTGGCCCCTGCGCTTAAAGTGATTTCCAAAGTCAGCTCATCCAGGGCTCTGACCCCCACGGATTCCCAGGCCACCGGTGCTTCCGGGGTCTGACGAAAGTATTCCCGGGCATTCAGGATGCTGATATACTGGCCCATATTATCTCCGGCCCGTTGGGCCAGTTTGGGATCCAGCGCCCGTTTAACGGACTGGACAAAGGTATTGGCGTTGATGGGTTTATCGGTTTTCTTTCCCTGATGATCGGTGAAAAACAGATCCGGGCGGATTTTAATCTGCCAGACCTTTCCCTCGCTGTCCATCATCTTGGGTTCCGACTCCGCCAGTTCCGGCCGGATATAGACCGTTTTCCGATCCTCCTTGGCAAAGCGTCGGTACAGCCGGGCCTGGGCAAAATCATTGACCATATCTTCAGAACTGTTGGCCAAATAAGGATTCAGGGTCGTCCATTTGGTGTCGGGAAAACGAAGGACCTTTTCCCGCCCGCTTTCAGATCCGCAGGCAGTCAGCAGCATGGCCGTGCAAATTGTCCATATAATCAGCAGTTTTTTCATTATTTCCTTCTCCATATAATGCGCTAAATATCGGGGCCGGCCCCGGGCACGGGGCCAGTATAGCAAAGCGCTGAAAAAAAAGCCACTAAAACCGGGGCTTCTGATCCAGCTTTTCAGCAAATATCCGTTTCACAATAATCCCTGGGGCCCCGGCTGTCAAGACCTTGACTTTTCCCCGGGAACAGAGTATAAATACCTTCGATTTATGAACCAAAAAGCTTTAAGGAGAACAAAGATGAAAAAGCTGTTATCACTGTTCCTGATTTTGGGAATGATTCTTTCTCTGGCTGCCTGCAGCAGCAAGGAGCCCACCACGGAGGCTCAGAAGGATACCACGGCTCCCACAGAGGCCCCCACCACCAAAGCCCCCCTGACGGATAAGAACGCCACGGCGGAAGATATTTTTGCCGCCATGAAGGACCATCTTGTAAACTGGGCAGACTCCGCCCAGGGCAAAAGCAAGGAATCCGTTACCGCTTCCTTTGACGCTGCTTACGATGTCAATCTGAAGCTGGTCATGAGCGGTACCACTTCGGACCCCATCGAGCTGATTATCGGCGGCACCGCCACCGGACAGATCGACAGCGCTGAAGGCCTCCATGTCGTTTCCGTTACCCGTTCCAATCTGGGGGGCCTGCTGATGGCCCTGCTGGGCGGCGAAGAAGAAGGCCTTGAGGAAACCCGCAGCGAAAGCTATATCGATCTGAAGGGTGGCCGCATCTTTACCAACAACGAAAACCCCCCTGCATGGTATTATACGGATTTCGAAACCGAGGAAACGGAAGAAGATATCCCCTGGGATAACTTCACCCTGGACAAGCTGTTCGAAAGCTATACCTTTACGGTGGAAGATGAATGCTACAAGTATCAGGGCAAGCTGAATGTAAACGCAGTTTCCGAGTCCGGCGAAGAAATCAGCGAAATGGTTTCCGGATTCCCCGTGAAAGATCTGGTGCTGAATTCCACCCTGGTGGTAAATCCTGAAAAGAAGCTCAGCGAAATCACCATCAAGGGCGAGCCCATTACCATGGATATTTCAGAGCTGGTGGGCATCGGCATGAATGCCACGCTGGATGAGCTGGCCCTCACCGCCAAGATCGTTTACGAAGCCTACAGCTTCGACATTCCCGCTGACGTGAAGGAAAATGCCGTCGAGGTGTCCGATCCCGGCCTGGAGATTGGGAGCGACGCGCCATGGAGCCACGATAAGTTTGTAATTGATAATGAAGTACTGATTGACAATGAGCATCTGACCCTGACCCTGGTCTCCATGAAAAGCGAGTTTCTGGGCATCCAGCTGTTTTTCGAGGCTTTGAACAAGGGCAGCAAGGATATTTCCCTGGATATCAACGCCCTGGCTGTGGACAGCTATAACTGCTCCGTTTTCGCTTATGAAAGGATTCCCGCCGGGGAAAGCAAGCAATTTTACTGCACCATCTATGACACGGAGCTGGAATATGCCGGCGTCAAGCATATCGATGAAATCACCATGCTGATTAGTGTGGAAGAAAAGGACAGCTGGGAGGAACTGGTTTCCGAAAGCGTGACCGTTTATCCCACCGGTCTTACGGCAGGCAGCGTAACTTATCCTGCCCTCCGCACCAGTGACAGCGCCCTGATGGTGGTGGACAACGAGGTGTTGAAACTGGTAATGCTGGAATGCGAGAAGGATTCCTATGGAACCACTTTCTATTATTATATCGAAAATCGCAGCGATGTGGAAATCGAAGTATCCTTTGAAGACATCCTGTTTAACGGCATGGAATTCCAAAATGATTCCTGGCTCTTCGAGACCACCGTGGCACCCGGCTTCCGGGGCTATTTCAGCGAAATCGTTTCCGCTGACAAGCTGCAAACGACTGGGGTCACCGATGTGGAGAAAATGGAATTTTCCCTGAAGGTGGAGGATTACGCCACCTGGGAGGATGCTGAATTGCATACCCAGGATGTGGTCTGGGAACCCTGATTTCCCGTGAAACGATTGCGGCGCCCTCCGGGGCGCCGCTTTTAAATGTTCTCACTCTCCTCTGATCACAGGTCCTGTTTTGAGCTTCAATTCCATAATAATCTCGTCTTCATCGGCTTCGCCGGTATGCTGAAATCCCAGCTTTTCATAAAGCTTTTTGGCGGCTTCGTCTCCTTCGATATAACAAAGCACCACTTTATCGAACTTTCCGTCCTCCTTCATTTTTTGAAGGAGCAGGCGGGAGGCCTCATATCCAAAACCCTTTCCCTGATAGCGTTGATCAATGAAAAACTGGCTGAAATTATATTCCTGTTCTTCATCCAAATCATAATACAACGCCATGCCAATGGGGGTTTTGTCATGATAAATCACATAGGCCCGGCTTCGGCTGTTTCGGTATGCATAGGCCCGGGCCAGAAGGCCGGCGCTGTCGGAAACATAATTTCGCTGCTCCTCTTTCACACGGAGGCCCAGTCTCCAATTGTCCGGGTTGATTTCTTCCAAATGAATCATTCTTTCCATCCTCCTCTATGTTCTTAAACAGTATAAAAGATATTTCTTACTTTGTCATCCGCTATCCAAATTATAGTAAGTGACATTATATATTTTACCATCAGAAGCAGTTGTTCGGTTTTTCCGAACAACTGCTTTTTCATCAAGCTCACCCTCTTCGTAGATGTGTTTGATATGCTCACTTAGGAATACGTTTAAGGTCCGGTACGATTTACATCTCACCGGACCTTTGTTTGATGCAGGAAGGAAACTGGCCATTTGCCGGTATCGGCAAAAATAAATTGAAATGTACATGACTGATATTTATATTTTGCCGATAATGTGATATACTATGGTTACAGCGAACTAAAAGGTGGCTTATTCATGGATTATATTTCTGTAGCGGAAGCAGCAAAACGCTGGGGTATTTCAGAGCGTAGTGTAAGAAACTACTGCGCTCT
>CACZSB010000105.1 GCA_902783765.1 uncultured Lachnospiraceae bacterium | reverse complement strand
TCATCCTGAGCGGAGCGACCAACGGGAGCGCAGTCGAAGGATCTTAAAGACGAGCTTTCCTTTTCAGCGGAACGCCGCGAAAGAAAACGAAACGTAACCCCCGTTTCCGAATACACACTTTTCCGATAACACTACCGTTACCTTCAGGATCCTTCGACTCCGGCTTCGCCTTCGCTCAGGATGACAGCGTATGCAGCCGTCTGCTAATGGTGTGGGGTCCCTCGGGCTTCGCCCTCGGGATGACATTGCTGTTGCATATCGAGCGCGACAAGCCGCAAAGGGCCGAAAATCACCGCTTTTAGTCCGCTAACCTCACGGGCATGATCAAATACATAAAGTTGTTCCCCTCAGCCGACGAGATCATCATGGGCGAAAGCGGGGAGTTGAGCTGCAGGCGTACGTGCTCGCAGTCGGCGGCGCGGAGGGCGTCGTACAGGAACTTGTTGTTATAGCCGGCCTCGAAGCCGTCGCCGGTGATGCGCGCGGGGATATCCTGGCTTATCTTGCCGAGCTCGGTGGTGCAGGAAAGCCTTATCCTGTCGTCGCGGAACATGCAGCGCACGGGCGCTTTGAATCTGTCGGAAATAAGCAGAGAAGCGCGGTCGACAGCTTCGAAAACGTCGCCGCGGTCGGCGATTATCTCGAGACGGTGCTCGGCGGGCAGCGACTTCTTGTAGTCGATGAAGCGGCCGGAAATGAGCTTGGTGACCATCTCGTAGCCGTCGATGACGAAGAGAGCTTCCTTATTTGAAGAATAGATGCAGACTTCGGCGTCCTCGTCGTCCGAGAGGATCTTGGCGATCTCGGAAAGCGACTTTCCGGGCACGATGAAGCTCTTGTTGCCGGCGTAAACGCACTTCTCCTTGACGACGGCGAGCTTCGCGCTGTCGACGGAGACGACGGTCAGCGTGTTATCGCCGCATTCGAGCAGCGAACCGGTGAGGATCGGGTTGATATCCGTTGTGGCGACGGCGAAGGAGCTCTTTTCGATCATGTCGCGGAAGGCTTTCTGCGAAATGGTCAGCTCGTCGCGCTTCTCGACGTAGGGCAGCTCGGGATACATCTCCGCGCCGGCGCCGACGATGTCGAAAACCGTGTCGCCGTTGGCGATCGTGACGAGGGTGGAGCCCTCGACGCTGACGGTCAGGTAGCCCTCCGGCATCTTGCGCACGATCTCCGCGAAGAGCTTGGCGTTGAGGACGATCTCGCCCTCCTTCTCGACGTCGGCCTCCACGGACGTGTTGATGCCGAAGATCGAGTCGTAACCCGTCATGCGCACGTGCTTCTTGTCGGCGCGGAGCAGCACGCCCTCGAGGTTCTGATTCTGCGGCTTGACCGGCACAGCGCGAAGCACGTTGTTGACCGCCCTCGCAAACGAATCCTTCTCAACGGTAAATTTCATATTTTTTCCACCCTTTCTGTAAGTGTTATTATACTATTTGTAATTTTATTGTATGTATATACGAATTGTATTTCTTACGCAGTAACGCCGCAAGCGCAAACCGTAGGGACGAGCATCGCTCGTCCGCGCATCGACGCGGAGCGTTTGTATGAAGCGCAAACCGTAGGGGCGATTACCAATCGCCCTCAAATCGTAGAGGCCGATGGCTTCATCGGCCCGCAAAAGGAGGAATACTATGGCAAAAGAAGTAAGTCCCGGCGTACTGGCGCTGCGCAAGGTCGTAGACGATGTGTACGCAGATGCAAGAAAAGCAAAAGCGGAAGGCAAGCTGGTGGGCTGGTCTTCCTCCAAATTTCCCTGCGAGCTGGCGGAAGCCTTTGACTTAAACGTAATGTACCCCGAAAATCAGGCTGCGGGCATTGCCGCCAACCGGGACGGGGAAATCATGTGCCAGGCCGCAGAAGACCTGGGCTTTGACAACGACATTTGCGGCTACGCCCGCATCTCCCTGGCCTATGCCGCCGGCAAGCGAGCCGCCCGGAAAATCGATTGGGACAAGGAAGACGGCTATGTGATCAACCCCGCCACCGGCAAGCCCTTAAAGGACGAAAACGGCAACCCGGTACTGGATGAAAACGGCAAGCCCAAAAAGGATCCCAAGACCCAGACCCCCTTTATCGTGCTGGAAGACATTCACGAAATCGAAGCCCTGCCGGAAGGCCGAGAAAAGGAACGCCGTCTGGAATCCATTCAGCCCTATCGCCAGATGCGGATGCCCCAGCCGGATTTCGTGCTCTGCTGCAACAACATTTGCAACTGCATGACCAAGTGGTACGAGAATATTGCCCGTATGTGCAATATTCCCCTGATCATGATCGATGTGCCCTATAATAATACCATGGATCCCAATCCGGAGAATATCAAATATATCCGGGCTCAGTTTGACAATGCCATCAAGCAGCTGGAAGCGCTCACCGGCAAAAAATTCGATGAAAAGAAATTCGAGCATGCCTGCGCCCAGGCCAACCGCACCGCCTCCAACTGGCTGAAGGTCTGCGACTATCTGCAGTACAAGCCCGCCCCCATGAGCGGCTTCGACCTCTTCAACCACATGGCGGATGTGGTTACCGCCCGGGGCAAGAAGGAAGCGGCGGACGCCTTCGAACTGCTGGAACAGGATCTGGAAAAGAATATCAAGGACGGCACCTCCACTCTGCCCTTCCCGGAGCAGTACCGGGTGATGTTTGAGGGCATTCCCTGCTGGCCCAAGCTGCCCAACCTGTTTAAGCCCTTAAAGGCCAATGGGGTGAATGTCACCGCCGTGGTGTACGCCCCCGCCTTCGGTTTTGTGTACAACAACATGGATGAAATGGTCAGCGCCTATTGCAAGGCCCCCAATTCCGTGTCCATTGAAAAGGGCGTGGAATGGCGGGAAGGCATCTGCCGGGCCAACAAGGTGGACGGGGTGCTGGTGCACTACAACCGTTCCTGCAAGCCCTGGTCCGGTTATATGGCCGAAATGCAGCGCCGCTTCACGGAAGATCTGGGCATCCCCTGCGTAGGCTTTGACGGGGACCAGGCAGATCCCCGGAACTTCAACGAAGCCCAGTACGAGACCCGGGTTCAGGGTCTGGTGGAGGCCATGCAGATCCGCAAGGAAGCCATGGAATAAGGAGGCAGAAGATGAGCATAGAGAATACTTTCAAAGAATTTCAGGCTGCGGCCTATAACCCTAAAAAGCTTTTGGATGAATACAAGGCCGCCGGCAAAAAGGTCATCGGCGTGCTGCCCTACTATGCGCCGGAAGAGCTGGTGTATGCCGCCGGCATGGTGCCCATGGGCATTTGGGGCTCCAACAACAAGAATATTGCCCTGGCCAAGGAATACTGCGCCACCTTCTACTGCACCATTGCTCAGCTGGCCCTGGAAATGATGCTGGACGGCACCATGGATCAGCTGGACGGGGTGATCACCCCCACCATCTGCGACACCCTGCGGCCCATGAGTCAGAACTACCGGGTGGCCATGACCAAATTAAAAAAGATGCCCACCATCTTCCTGGCCCATCCCCAGTACCGGCGGCCGGATTTCGGTTTGCAGTTTACCGTGGATCAGTACACCAATGTGAAGAAGGAACTGGAGGCCATCTGCGGCCACGAAATCAGTGAGGCATCCATTCGGGAAGCCATTAAGGTCTACAACAGATTCCGCCAGGCCCGGCGTGAATTTGTGAAGCTGGCCGGAGAGCATCCCGAAGCCGTATCTGCGGTGAACCGTAGCGCTGTGCTGAAGGCGGGCTATTTCATGGAAAAACCGGCCTACACGGAAAAGCTGGAAGCCTTAAATAAGGAGCTGGCAGCCCTGCCCGCCTCCCAGTGGAAGGGCGTGAAGATTGTCACCAGCGGTATTATCTGCGACAATCCTGTGCTTTTGAAGATTCTGGACGATAACGGCGTAGCCATTGCCGCCGACGATGTGGCCCACGAGAGCCGCACCATCCGGGTGGACGCCGCCGAGGACGGAGATCCCATGATGGCCCTGGCCAAGCAGTTTGCGGATGAAGACTACGATGTGCTGCTTTACGATGAGGCCTCCCATCAGAACCGCCGGGGCGAGTTCGTGGCCAATCTGGTGAAGGAGAGCGGGGCCAGCGGTCTGGTGCTCTTCATGCAGCAGTTCTGCGATCCCGAGGAGATGGAATATCCTTACCTGAAGAAGGCTTTGGATGCCGCCCAGATCCCTCACATCAAGCTGGGCATCGACCAGCAGATGCGAGACTTCGGCCAGGCCGCCACTGCCATTCAGGCCTTCGCAGATGTGCTGAGCGTGTAAAGATAATCAGGGAAATGTGAGAGGGCGGCCAATGGCCGCCCTTTTTCCGATGGGCCACATTATCATTCCGCCATTATTCTCAGTAATTCCTCCGGCGTTATGGCTGGGATGGGGCTGTTTTTATAGTCCGACACATTGCGAGTGACAATGTAATCTGCGCCAAGCCGCCGGGCCATCACCGCCTGGAGAGCATCTTCAAAATCGTTCCAGCGGAGGGCGGCAGCCCTGGAAAGGTCGCTTTGGCTTAAGTCGGCCCATCTGAAAAGCAAAGACAGCTTTCGGTAGACATCCTCAATGCTGGCAGGGTCCAGCTCTTTTCGCATAACATAAACCAGGTTGGCGAAGGAGAGGGAGCTGACATAGCCCGTAGCCTGCCCGCATTCGCAGATCTTCCAGATAAGAGAGGAGGCTCGGACATGGGGCTGGCGGTTCTGCAGCACATCCAAAAGGATATTGGCATCAAGCATGAGTTTCATATTTAGCCGATATCCTTTCTTTGCGGGCATCTTCCCAACTCAATTCCTCACGCAGAATCCCGGTGAGGGAATCCGTCAAGTAGCTTTCCGTATGTTCCCGGGGCACCACCCGGGCAACCTCCCGGCCGTTTCGGGTAATAATGATTTGCTGTCCCTCCTGTACCATTTTTAGGTAATGGCCAAAATTATTTTGCATTTCAGTGGCGGTGGCCGTAGTGGTAAGCATAAGATGACTCCTTTCATTTTAGCTATGTTTAACATATAGAAAATTAGCTATTCTGTCAAGTGATGAAATCGCAATAGAAAGAGTTTGAAAATATATCGCTTAACCGTTATAATACAGATGAAGGAAGGTGGAGAGAAATGACCATCCGTGAGGCCTTAAAAGCAAAAAACATGACCATTTACCGGCTTGCCAAGGAAAGCAGGCTTCCTTATGCCACGGTAAACGAACTATGCAACGGCAAATCGAGGCTAGAAAAATGCAGCGCGGAGACGATCTATAAAATTGCCCAGGTCTTGGATATTTCTATGGAGGAATTGCTGGCTCCTTGCTTTTTGGAACGCAGCAATTTTGAGAACTTTAAGAGCAGCATTTGCCATAGGGTCAAGGAATTGGGCGATATTGGCTTTATCATAGACACACTGGAAAAGCGGGATATCCGCCTATATTATGAGCGAGAATGGTATCCGGAGAGCTTTTATCTTCTTGCCATGCTGGACTATATCAGTCGGGAAAACCAGGTGCCCCTTGACAGCGAATATGACGACCTGCGTTGTTGCAGGCTGGAAAAGCCCATATATCCTGCCAGCCTTCGAGCCTTATCTTCAGCGGCTCAAAATGATGAAGCACTTAAAATGGCATCGAAAACGGCTATCCCCGAGTTTATGCGTTTTAACATTGTGGAAAATGAGGTGAGAGATGTTATCTGAACATGGATTTGAGTTCACAAAAGAGAATATCGACACTTATCTGAAGGAGCTTGCGAAGGAATACCGGAAACTGATTGGAAAAAAGATGCCTGCAGAGCTGATCCTGGTTGGCGGAGCCTCCGTCCTAATCAACTATGGCTTTCGGAATATGACCACGGACATTGATGCGTTGATCCAGGCGGCCTCCTGCATGAAAGAGGCTATCAATATTGTTGGAGACCGCTTCGGGCTTCCTAGTGGCTGGTTGAATGCAGATTTCAGAAAAACGGATTCCTATACACCGAGACTCACCCAGTTTTCTGCATATTTTAAGACTTACTCCAACATTCTCACTGTCCGCACCGTGGAGGCGGAATACTTGATTGCCATGAAATTACGATCGGGAAGACAATATAAGAGTGATCTGTCCGATATTCTGGGTATTCTTGCCGAACATAATAGTAGAGGTACACCAATCAAGAAAGAGCAGATACAGAAAGCCGTAACGGATTTGTATGGAGGATGGTCGGCACTTTCAGAGACTTCCCGGACATTTATAGAGAATGTGTTTGCGGACGGCCGTTTTGAAGAATTATATAAGCAGGTAGTCATAGGTGAACAGGAAACAAAGGAGCTTCTGTTACAATTTGAGCAGCGTAATCCCGGAATAGCGAAAGTGGATAATGTTGGCACAATTGTGGAGGATTTGCAAAGGAAGTCGGATACGGCTTCGATTCTCGCCCAATTGCGAAAAAGACAAGACAGCAAATAAGGAATATCGCCTATGGCAATATGGCTGGGATACTGGGAATAAGTGATTAAGGGGGATATATGAGCTTTCATTCCGATGTCTATGCCATAGTTCGGCAAATTCCCGCCGGAAGGGTAGCTACCTATGGCCAGATCGCCAGGCTGGTGGGGCGTCCCGGAGCTGCCCGGGCGGTGGGGAATGCCCTCCATGCCAATCCGGACGGCAGCGGCACGCCCTGCTATAGGGTGGTAAACAGCCAGGGAGAGCTTTCCGGGGCCTATGCCTTTGGGGGTCCCCGAGAACAGCGCCATCTGCTGGAGAAGGACGGGGTGGAAGTGGTTAATTACCGGGTGGATTTAAAGCGATTTCAGTGGGATGCGTAAAGGAGGTAATCTATGTCGGTGTTTTCGATCCGTGAGGCCGGTCCGGAGGACTGCGGCCTGATTTTGCAATTTATCCGCTCCCTGGCAGAATATGAAAAAATGCTGGATGGGGTGACGGCCACGGAGTCGCTGCTTAGGGAGTGGCTTTTTGAAAAGCAGGCCGCCCGGGTGATTTTCGCCTGTAAGGATGGCCGAGAGGTGGGCTTTGCCCTGTATTATTTCAAGTATTCCACCTTTGTGGGCCGGGGCAGCCTACATCTGGAGGATTTGTTTGTATATCCGGAATATCGAGGGAAGGGCTACGGGAAATCCCTGCTGCAGGAACTGGCCCGTATCGCCCGGCTTGAAAACTGCGGCCGTATGGACTGGACCTGCCTGGACTGGAATGAGCCCAGTATCCGTTTTTACCGTTCTTTGGGGGCCAAACCCATGGACGCCTGGACTATCTATCGCCTGACGGATGAGGGGATTGATGCACTGGCAGCAGCCACCGGGCCGTGACTTCCTGTGGCGGGAAACCTGCCTCACCCTAAAATCTAATACATATTCCCATTCTTATCGCAGCGGATCGTGAGAGAGACAGATTGGGAATCAAGTACAAGGAACAAAAACTTCCTGACCATAGTCACATTTGCAACGGCAGCATTTCCGTTGGGATATGTATTTTTGCTGCCTTCGATCCAGTTTCCTTGAAAAACTTCTGTAGTAGCGGAGGCCGAGGTGCATTTGGAAGCGTTTCCGTCAAAGGTGAAATGAGCTGTCAATTTGATTCGCCATAGGAGGGTTCCATCGCTTCCTGTTTTTATCCATTGACTGCTGCCTGTTTTTTGTCCCATGGCCCTGGTCAGGGTCATATTTTCCACAGCTGTTTTAATGATTTTACTTCCATCCGGAAGAATAATCACGGAATCTGCAATAATGGTTTCTTCTTCTCCTGAACGGGGATCGATTACAAGTACGGTTTGCAAATCCGACTCTTCGTTATTTTCTGCTGCCTTCGCGCCCGTAAGGGGAGAGACTAAAAGAATTAAAACGAATAGGGTGCTGAATATTCTTTTCATTGAAGCATGACTCCTTATGGTATCCATTCAGATTCAATTTCTATGGGGCCGATTATATAATCATGTCCTTCCCCCTCCTGAAGGAAATGAATATAGGCGAGGGTTACACCGATGGCCCAGATCAGTAAAAAACCTGCCACCAAAATACTAAGTCTCCAAAACAGGCGGTTCCGCGTTTTCATGGCAGCGGCAATAGCACTTGCATCCATATCCTGAATAGCGGAGGCGGCTAAGGATTCAGGACTTCCCAGCGCCTCCACAATAGTCTCATAGGACATGGAGGAAGCCGCCGAACCTAAGGAATGGTAAATTTCTTTCAGACAATATTTTTTCTCTTCCCCGATGCAGGGAAGCATTTCAGAAACTTTTCTCTTGTATTTTCTCAGGGCGCTCATAGATTGGTCTCTCTCCCTAAAATAAGATTCATACCCTGGGAGATAAAATCATATTCCTCGATCAGCGTTTTCAGGTATTCTTTTCCACGTTCTTCCAGGTGGTAAACAACACGCACCATTTTTTCTCCCCGCGGTACTTTTTCCTCAGAAATGTATTTTTCCTTCAGCAGTCTGTAAAGGACGGGATACAGGGAGCCTTCCTGGGTTATAATACGCCCCTGACTGCGGCGTCCGGCTTCCTGAACAATCTGATAGCCGTACATATCTCTATCCTGGAGTAGTTGCAACACTATCAGGGGTAATAAACCCCGTCTAAAATTGACCGATTGGACATGATCATTCATGGCAATACTCCTATGAAAAGAGTAAACCAATGCGTTCAAGATGTAAATACTATTTTTAGAATAATATATTGACTATGGTTTTTCATAATGATATAATCGGGGCGAAAAGAAGGTAGAATGGTATAATTTTCTCGATATCCATGGTATAGTATCCGGGGCAGCGTACGGGCCGAAGATGCATACTTGGGTTATAAAACAAATCAATAAGGAGATTAAACGCATGAAACAAAGCAAAAAGATCCTGGCCCTTTTCCTGGCCCTTATGACCCTGACCACGGTACTGCCTGCCCAGGCGGCCGGAAATACCAATCAGCTGATCCATCAGCGCTTTTGGACCAACAAGGATATGGGAATCGAGGAAGTCACAAGCTCGAATTTCTCAATGCCTGTCAGCATCTGTCATACAGAGAAGACCACTGTCATTGCCAGCGGATATGCCTACAAAACCAGCAGTAAGGTGTATTGCAAATTAAAACCCATGCAGGATGTGATTTCCTCTGTGGTGGGAAAGAACGCCTCGGGCATGATTTATGGGAAGAAAGTGGCCCCCAGAGCCATTTTCGGCGCCAACAGCACTGCGGAAATCAAATATGATAGTAACTGCAAGCAATATTGGTTCGGCATCCAGTTCTGGGGCACCTGCTTTGGCAGCACTACCACACCTTCCTATTCTACTGTGTTTCCGAGATTTAAATAAGTAGATTGTCTAAGGGAGGCGGGGCAAATCCTCGTCTCCCTTTCAAAGGAGAAGCGAAAATGTTTAAGGAAAATAAAATCCTTCGCAAGCTGCTGATGGTAGCTGGGATCCTGCTGGTATTGTTTATTGGCCTGGTAATAGCCTGGCAAATCTGTGTGGGGCGTGCGAACCGGAAGTATACATTGTCCGGAATGGAACTAATGGATAGAGAGATGGCTCACTATCTGTTGGTAGGAGACATGGGCGAGTATTATAACCTATTTCAGGTGCCGTTCCCCAGCTTTGACCTGAATAGACTTCAATTGTCAGTTTCCTTTGGAGATGGGGGGGAAGCTGATGATACTTATTTACCGGCTACTTCACGGGTAAAGGGCTATCCGGATCTGGAGGTTTATTCAGCCACCTTTGATATTTTTCCGAATCGCAAGCTAGAGGATGGCCGTTATATGGTGTTCCTTACGGTATGGGATCATTCTAATGATGAACGATATGCGGCGGGCATGTGCGTGGATGCTCAGGGGAATTACTATTTGCCGCCGGGTGTGATGAGGGATGAAGAAACGCAAAACCTGGCCCGGGCCTATTTAGATTCAGAATGGAAAGAATACCTCATCCGCATGGCTAAAGAGGCTTGGGGCGAGGATCTATTTAAAGAGGAGTAAAACCTTCGAGGAAAACAAGCTTTTATGAAATTATTAAAATACATTTCCATCACCCTATTCTTGATCCTGCAATTTGTTCTCCTGGTGGAGGCAAGACAGGAGAATCTAATGCATCTGTCCTCCCGTTTTTATCAGGCCCTGCCCCCCAGTGAGGCAATGGGAGGCCTGGAGGCCGCCATTCCCATTGCCCATGAGCGGCAGGTGGGCCTTTTCTTCGTGGTAGAGAGCTCTCCTTCCCTGTTCCACACGGATGTGGATATTTATGGAGATGAAGCCGCCCTGCAGGCCGTAAGGGAAAAGGGCTTTGGGGAAGGCAGCTATGCCAGTCTTTTTTCCGGCACCACCATTATCCGCTTCCATGAGCTGGATGAAGAGGCCTTCTTAAAATCTGAAAAAACCCTATGCCTGGTGGGAGAGTCGGAGCAGATCCGCCTGACGGTTCGAGATTTCCATCCTCAAAATCCTGCGGCCCGGCCCTCGGCTCCCAGAATGCAGAAATTATCCGCCTCCATTATTGTGCTGTGGGTTGGGTTGGGGATTTTTTCCGTGCTTATGACCTGGCTGGAGATCCAGTTTGATAAAAAGGAATTTCTGCTTAAAATGCTCTCCGGGGCCTCAGCCCGCCGCATGATGGTGAAAAGCATTTTGCTGGATAATGGCATCTATTTGTTTATTTATGTCACGCTATATTATATATTTACAAAGGCTTTCTTTTACAGTTTGACGGAAAAAAAGCTGTTTCTGGGTCTTTTGCTGGGGGTACTGCTGCTCAATACTCTGGCCCATTTGCTTTCCCTAAAGGTCTCTTATAAAGAAGTCTTTTACGGCGCCAATATCAGCCTAAGCCGTATGGGAGATTGTTTTATTTTAAAGGCCTTTGTACTGGGGGCCGGGCTTTTGATCTTTGGCCTGATGGGGCCGAAGCTATTTTGGGGGATTCAGACCCTTAGGAACTATAATGAGACCAAGGCGTATTCGGAATACTGCTTTTTGAGCGTCATGCCCAGCTCCGGAGATTTTGAGGAATACTGGCTGCGTAATATGGATGTAATGGCCTCTTGTACGGATCTCTATGCTCGGGCCTGGGAGCAGAACCGGCTGGCCATGGCCAACCGCTACGATCTGCCTGCCCCGGATGGTATTGCCTCCCCGGAATTATATTATGAAAATCCGGATCAGATTTATTTGGTCAACGGCCATACAAAGGGAATCGATAAGATCCTTTCGGCAAAAGAGCAGGAAGCCTTAAAGGGCAAGCTTTTGATCCTCTACCCCGGAATATCCAAGCCCGGGGAAAGGCTTCAGGCTCAGATCAGGGCTTTTGCGGGGCAACGCTTATGGTTTTTGGATTCAGATGATATAGCCCTTCGCGCCTATGGCAGCTTTCGGATGCTGGCCTTTACGGAGGAGGAGACCATGCCCTATGTGGCGGGGCATAATCCTTTGATGCTCTTTGTGGGGGAAGCGGAAAATACTCCTGAATGGGAGGGAGTCCATTTGTCCAGTCTCCCCTGCATTCCCTTTTTATTGACCACGGAAGAAGCGGATGTCCTCCTGGAAAAGTATGATATGAAGACAACGGCTTATGATATTCCGGAATTTTGCTGGGAGGCCAGCGTGGCCGGGCTTCGGGAGGCGGTATTCAGCGGTACGGTATTGCTTATGCTGATCTTCCTGGAATGCTTATTGCTGCTGCTGACGGTGCGCTTTGAATATATGATCAAAGCCAAGGAGTTGGCGCTTAAGAAAATCCTGGGCTATCGGATCTTTGAGCAAAACCTGGAGCTTTTTGTGCTCAATACCATTGCCACCCTCATAGGCGGCATAGCGGTTTGTGTTATATGCGTCATGTATGATATTGCTCCCTGGCGATATATTTTAATGGGGGTTCTGGCAGTGCTTATGTTTGAATATGGGGTGCTGTATATTGTCTGCAGTATTTTCAGCCGCAAAAATACCCCTTCGATTTTGAAAGGAGGAAGTTTATGATAGAAATTAAAGGCATCTCCAAGGCCTTTGGAGATAAAAAGATATTTGAGGATTATTCCCTTCAGATTAAGGACGGAGAGTTTGTGGTGTTTGCCGGGGAGAGCGGCTGCGGAAAAACCACCCTGCTCAATATGATCGGAGGGCTGGAGAAGGCCGATCAGGGCGAGATTTTGATAGACGGCCGGAATGTGTTCAGCCGGAAGGGCCGGCGGCAGTTTTATGCGGAAAAGGTGGGCTTTCTTTTCCAGAATTTTGCCCTGGTGGAAAGCAAAAGTGTCCGAGACAATTTGGAATTTATTCAGAAAAGCGCCCGAAGCGGAGTTTCTTTGGAGGAAGCCTTGGAAGAAGTGGGCCTTAAAAACGAGGCCAAGACCCCGGTTTTCCAGCTTTCCGGCGGAGAGCAGCAGCGGGTGGCTCTGGCCCGTTTGATTTTCAAAAAATGCGATGTGATTCTGGCGGACGAGCCCACGGGTTCCCTGGACCCGGAGAATGCCAATCGCATCCTGTCCCTGTTAAGAAAGCTTCAGGAGCGGGGCAAAACCGTTATTTTGGTGACCCACGACACCTCCATCATCAAGAACGCCCCCCGGGTGGAGTATTTGAAGAAGCATTGATACTTACCCTTCCCGGTGAAATGAATGCAGGTACACTTGCCCTCTCCCGGACGCGGGAGAGGGTGCCGAACAAAGTGAGGCGGGTGAGGGCGAC
>CACZSB010000104.1 GCA_902783765.1 uncultured Lachnospiraceae bacterium | reverse complement strand
GGTCAGATCCTCTTCCATGAGCTTGGCCAGGGAAGTGGCGATTTTATCCTCATCTCCCTTATTTACCGCCCGGTAGGCCTGGCTGGTATAAGGCTTGGAAATATCCGGCAAAGGATACTCGATGGGCTCCGCCTTGGAGGCCAGAGAATCCCCAGTGGCGGCGGACATCATCTTGGCAATGGCGCCGATATCTCCGGCGTGGAGCTCCGGCACCTCAATGGCTTCCTTTCCCCGCATGAGATACAGCCGGGCCACCTTTTCTTCGGTCTCTTTCTGAACATTAAACAGCACCGAATCCGCCTTCAGAACCCCGGAGCAGACCTTGATATAGGAATACTTGCCCAGGAAAGGATCTATAAGAGTCTTGAAAACCTTGGCGGTGGGAGCCAGCTGTTCATTATAATTGGCCTCAAAAGGCGCATCCGTTTTGGTATTCGTGCCACTGATCTTGCACTCCTGAGGGGAGGGCAGATACTTGTCAATATCATGCAAAAGAACCCGGACACCGTAGCAGTTCAAGCCGGAGCCCATGAGCACGGGAATCAGATCGCCGCTGGCCACACTGGAATTAAGGGCGGCGGCAATCTCCTCCGGAGTAAAGCTGTCTCCTTCGAAGTAACGCTCCATTAAGGCCTCATCCGTTTCCGCCACGGCCTCCATCAGCTGATTATGGGTTTCATCCAGCTGGTCCTTCACGAAATCCGGTACGGGGCATTCATCGTATTCTCCCTTGGTTCCGGTAAATTTACGGGCAGACATCTTCGGCACATTTACAAAGCCGGCCAGTTTATCTCCCTCCCGGAAGGGGACCTGGAAAGGGGCCACCCGGGGGCCGAAGGCCTCCTTAAGCTCAGTGCAGACCCGGGCATAATTGGCATTGTCGTCATCCATATTGGTTACAAAGAACATCCGGGGCAGACCATGCTTCTCACAAAGCTGCCAGGCTTTGTGGACACCCACCTGAACACCGGCTTTCCCGTTCACCACAATCAGCGCGGCATCGGCGGCACTGACGGCCTCCTCCGCTTCCCCCACAAAATCAAAGTAGCCGGGGGTATCCAGGAAATTAATCTTTTTCCCTTCCCATTCAATGGGAACGATGGTGGTGCTCAGGGAGAAGGTGCGTTTCTGTTCCTCCTTATCAAAGTCACTGATGGTGGTGCCATCGGTGACCTTGCCCATACGGGAGATAACACCGGTAACATAGGCGGCGGATTCGATCAGGGTGGTCTTTCCGGCACTGCCGTGACCCAAAACCGCTACATTACGAATGTCCTTTGTGGAATAGACTTTCATAGAACTGTATCCTCCTTAAAAGTTTTACGATCTATAAACTGTACGCAATTATTTATTGTACATGAGTTCGCCCGACTATTCAAGCGATTTTACAGATTTTCCAAATAGGATATATAATCATTTTCCAGCATTCCTCCCGCCAGAGCCTGATCCAGGGCCTTTAACATGGCCGCTTTATCCCGGTTTAAGGTCCCTTTCAGCTGCACATAATTGGAAATGTGATTAGAACGGAGGACACTGCCCTCACTGTCTAAATCCTGAACCAATAGGCGCATTTCCTCCACCAGCTGACGGGGCGTGAGCCGTTTGAAACGGCCGGCTTCAAAATCCTTTGTCAGGGGCGTCCCTCGGCGGAGGGTCAGGGTCATAAGGCCGATATACTCCGGATTTATGACGGAAAGAGCCCGGGCCGATTCTCTGGCATTTTCCTCCATGCCCTCGGGGCCGTCAAGCCCGCATATCTGGGTGATGGAAAGCCTGATGCCGGCTTTCTTAGCCTTTTGGCAGCCCTCAATGCTTTCCGCTACGGTAACTCCCTTATTGATCTTTTTCAAAATCCGCTCACTGCCGGATTCCAGACCCAGATAAATCATATCCAGGCCCGCCCCTTTAAGGGCCGTCAGCTCTTCCGGGCTTTTCAGCAAAAGATCCCGGGCCGAAGCATAGCTGCTAACCCTTTCGCATTCCGGAAAAAGTTGTTCAATGGCTTTCAGGACCGTTAATAAATCCTCAGTCTTTGCAATCAGGGCGTCCCCATCGGCCAGGAAAATACGTCCCACCCGCCCATAAACTTGGCGAGCCATGGCCAGATCCTCCAGGACTTCCTTTATGGGACGGATTCGGAATTCCTTGTCCGCATACATATTACAGAAGCTGCAG
>CACZSB010000103.1 GCA_902783765.1 uncultured Lachnospiraceae bacterium | reverse complement strand
TCCTGCAGGCCGGCCTTCTCGCCCCCATCCAGCAGTACGCCCACAAAGGCCACTCCCTGATCTTTATAGGTCTGATATAAGGCTTCCAGCTCCGGCAATTCCTGCACACAGGGGCCGCACCAGGAGGCCCAGAAATTAATCACGGTTATTTTGTGGGTGGCCATGATTTCCCCCAGATACTGGGTCTGATTATCCAGATCCCGGGTTCCAAAACTTTTCAGCAGCTCCGGGGAAGGGCTTTCTTTCTCCGGCTGGTTTATGTCAGCGCCCGCCGCTGAGGCAGCGGCGCCTTTGCTTTCGGGGATCGTCTGATTTGCTTGTTTTTCAGGGGTGCATCCAATTGTTAGAAGGCTAATCACCAGGATAATCAGTATAATTTTCTTCATTTAATAGGCCCAACCTTTTTTGCAGTTCATCATTGAGATGAATCATATTATATCCCGCCGCCTGGCCTCCGTCAAACAGCGACCCGTGATTTTATCACGAAAAGGATCCCCTCCCACCTGTCTAAAAATATTTTTTTGCTTAAAACTGCATTTATAGTACAGCACCGCCGCTATTTCACGCCTCCAGGCTGTTGTGATGGCTGTTTCATATTTATAGACTGTTCCGGGAGGTGTTTTATGGACAATCTGGCAAAGATTATCGGCGGACGCATCAGAAGTGCCCGCCTGAAAGCCGGCCTCAGTCAGGAAAGCCTGGCGGAGCTGGCCGGTCTCCATCCCACCTATATCGGACAGCTGGAACGGGGGGAAAAGAACGCCACCCTGGAAAGTGTGCACCGGACCTGCCGGGCCCTGGGCCTGCCCCTGGAAAAGCTTTTTGAAAAGATTGATCCGCTGCCAGAGGAAGGTCGGAACATCCCTTTGGAATGTTATGATCTCCTTTTGTCAAAGCCGGAACAGGTCCAGGAACAGCTTCTGGACATTTTAAACGGCATCGATCGAATCCGCCGCATTTAAGAATCTTTTGACCCACTGTTTTCCTTGCCCTTGCCTTTATTCTTTTTTTCGCCTATAATAGTAGCGTTTTTGATTAATCCATAAACTTTTTGAGGAAATGACAATGGCAAAACCGGTGGTTATAACGGCAGACAGCACCGCGGATCTTTCCCCGGCGCTACTGGAACGCTATGACATTCATATAATCCCCCTGACCATCTTTCTGGGAGAAGAAAGCTTTCTGGACGGCCAGGGCTTTACTCCTGAGCAGATGTATGCCCGCTATCGGCAGGACGGCACCCTGCCCCACACCGCGGCACCGGGGGAGCAGGAGTTCCACGATTTCTTCGCCCCCTTTACGGAGCAGGGCTTTGAGGTGGTTCATATCGACATCAGTGCGGAGCTTTCCGCCTCCTTCAATACGGCTTCCCTGGCGGCCCGGCGTTTGCCGGGGGTCTATCCCGTGGACAGCCGCATGCTCTCCTCCGGCGGCGGTCTGCTGGCCCTGGAAGGGGCGGCCTGCCGGGACCGGGGCATGGCGGCGGCGGATATTGCCGCCCATCTTCAGCACCTGACGGAAAAACTCTCCGTCAGCTTTGTGCTGGATACCCTGACCTTCATGTGGAAGGGAGGACGCTGCTCCGGAGTCACGGCCCTGGGCGCCAACCTTCTGAAAATCAAACCCGCCCTGCGGATGAGTCAGGGAAAACTGGAGATTTACAAAAAATACCGTGGGAATATGAAGCGGGTGTACCGCCAGTTCATTACGGAAACCCTGACCGATAAAAAGATCCGGCCCGATCATATTTTTATGACAGAATCCGGGGAGATTCCGGAGGAGACCCTGCAGGAGCTTTTGGTGTTGGTCCAGGAGCTCAGCGGCTGTCAGCAGGTCCATCATGCCCTTACCGGCTGCACCGTTTCCTCCCACTGCGGTCCGGGGACGTTGGGGCTCATGTTTGTTGAGGAATAAGGCCGCTTCCACGGGTTTCGAAAGCCGCTTGGGATTTTCAAAAACATCAGTTCGAGGGGCTCCACAAAAAATTCATAAAAGGCTCAAAAATTACACAATAATCACACTTTTTTCTTGACTTTTTCCCGAAATTATTATACTTTTAACTGGCGTATATCAGTGCGATACGTCAGTTTTTTTATTTCATTGGAGGACTCTCATGCGTACCAAGGGAAGGAAGCTTCTGGCCCTGGTCATGGCGGCTGTGATGGTGCTGACCATGTCCATGCCCGGCACGAAGGTTTATGCAGACCCTGCAAACCCCCGGGAAGTAAGCCAGGATGCAAATCTGGAAATCAGCACCAAAACCGAAAACCCGGTAAACCATTGGGATATCGTCAAGTTCCGGCTTGACTTCAATTTCAATCCCGAAGGCAACACCACAGTCAAGGCAGGGGATTATATCGAGCTGAACTGGGCCGATCAGGGCCAAGTGTCCGTCACAGCCACCCAGGAAGATTTTCCCCTTGTCCAGAAGCGGGGTGACCAGGATATTAAATTCGGTCATGCCTATATCTCCGCAAAGGGTGTTAAAATCGTTTTCACCCAGGCCGTTGAGAAATACTTTGGCATTAAGGGCTATGTGGAGGTTTTGGCCAGAGCGGAGAACCGGAACAATCCCGGCACAGCGCCCGCCGAATTCCGTATTGAAACAAAGACCGGCAAGTATATCACCTTCCAGGTGAATCCCCCGACGGATGTCACCCCCGGCGGCGATCAGATGCTGGACAAATACGGAGCCGCCACCCTGGACGGCACCATCCGCTGGGATATCAATATCAACGAGCTGGCGGAGGACGGCTTTTCAGGCACCACTGTTTTAAAGGATACCATCGGCAGCAACCATAGTTTTGTGGAAGCCGATGGCATTGATTTGGTGGTGATGCCCAGAGATCCCGCGGACCCCTCCAAGGCTCTGACTGTGAAACGGTATCTTGAGACCCAGGTCCCCGGCGAAGATCAGTGGGATTTTATGAATTATCTCTGCAAGCAAATGGATGCAAGCTGGTCTCAAATCGAGAATATCCCCATTGCCCTTCTCTATTATGATGATAACAAGACCAGCGGTCTTGATCATACCTGGTACCATGATTCCATGAATTATATTGCCTGGTCTGCCTACAGAGACGCGGGCTCCGATGAACTTAAGTTCTTCCATATTAAAGATTATCTTGGCGAAAACAGCATTGTACGCAATGGGCAGGAAATCACGGTCACCATCAATAATCCGGAACGCCTGAACAATGCCACCCTGATTCTGACCTATTACACCAAGCCCCAGGAAGGCGATGATTCCGGGGCCTACTCCAACCATGTCTCCCTTACCGGTACGCAGAACGGCAATACGATAAATAAAGAAGATAAGTATACGGCCGCCTTTGGTACTTCCAGCGGCGCTATTCTGGGCAATACGACGCCTCTCGTTATCAGCGTAAAAGCCAATAAATCCCTGCTAAACGAGCAGGCGCAGGAAATGATTGTTTTTCCCTATGAGGACTGGAATCAGAAATTTGACTTTGTGCTGCTTCTGGAACGGAAGAACAATCAGGGAACCTGGGAAGAAGTAGCCAGCTATGAAACCTCCAACTGGTACAGAGATGTGGTATTTGACAGCGTTTCCGTCGATCAGGCCGGAGAATATCGGGTAATCATATCCGAAAAGGCCGGCTCCGATGCTCATGTCAGCTACACCAATGCCAAACTGGTTTCCACCTTTGTCGTAACGGAGGAAAGCGGAATTCTGCGCATGAATGCCTCCGATGTGCAGGGGGCCAGCCTGATTACCGAAACCCAAAGCGGCAATACAACGGATAATGCGGTATATAAGGCCTACCGGGCGAGACACCTGTACAACAACGAAACCAGCTTTAATGCCCTCCCCCGTTCCTTCTATATAACCGGCGAGTGGACGATAGGCAGGGATTCCGCCGGTTATGATGCGCTTATCGCCACCTATAAAGCGAATCCTGCCGATATCACCTATTGCTGCAATTATCAGCTGACCCCTCCCGGTGATTACTATATGGACAGGGAGTCCACCGGTGAAGCCAATGCTGTCAACCCTCAGTATAAGAAATACTATGCCGATGCAGATTTTGCGGCAGTTCAAACCAGCCACGATGCCTACTCCAGCGAAAAAAGAGAGGAACTCCGCCGCGCCCTGATCAATGTGGTGTATTATGGTTTCGGCCACGACAATGCCGGTCTTCAGGAGAAATACGGTCTCAGTGATTACGAATTCCGGAATTATACGCAGCTGGCCATCTGGCATTACACCAATAATATGGGCGACGGTTATGGCGACTGCTACAATGAGCTCATCAGACTGGTTGAACTGGATGGTGCCCCCAAGGATCTGGAACTGTATATGTATGTGCCCGACCAGGCCCATAACTACATGCAGCGCTTTTTAAGCATTTCTCCGGCCCCGGCACAGAATTATACCATTGAGTTTAATGCCTCCGCCCCCTTTAAGAACACCTACCGGCAGGATGTCAAAATCTCTGTTGATGTCAAAAAGATTTGGGCTGATTCCAACAATCAGGAAGGGCTTCGTCCCGCCAGCATTACCGTGCAGCTTTACGCCGACGGCATTGCGGTGGTGGGCCAGGCGCTGACCTTAAACGATGTCAACAACTGGAGCGGCAGCTTCAGCAATTTGCCCAAGTATCAGAAGGACGGCATCACGGAGATCAAATATACCGTGGATGAACCCGCCGTGCCCCTGGGCTACACCAGAACCCTCGTCACCGAAGGCCAGCTGACCACCATCACCAATACCTATACTGGCTACGGATTGACCCAGGTCAGCGTTAAAAAGGTCTGGGACGATGTCAATGACAAGGACCAGATCCGTCCTGCGCAGATTACGGTGCAGCTCTATGCCGGCAACGAGCCGGTGGATGGAAAAACCCTGACCCTGAGCGACGCCAATGGCTGGACGGGCAATTTCAACCATCTGCCCCTGTATCAAAATGATGGTACCACAAAAATCAACTATACCGTTAAGGAGCTGGGGGTTCCCGACGGGTATACCAGCAAGGTAAGCTATTCCGGCAATGCCGTCACCATTACCAATACCCATGTTCCGGCCCCCGAGACCACCGAAGCCCGGGTCACCAAGAAATGGGTTGACGGCGATGATGAGGATAGCCTGCGGCCTGCCTCCATCATCGTGCAGCTTTACGCCGACGGACAGCCGGTGGATGGAAAAACCCTGACCCTGAACGCCGCCAATAACTGGAGCGGCAAGATTTCCAATCTGCTTAAATACCAGAGTGACGGCACCACGGCAATCAAGTATAGCTTTGATGAGCAGAATGTGCCGGGTGGCTATACCAAGCTGGTCAGCACCGAAGGCCAGCTGACCACCATCACCAATACCCATACGGTAATTGTGAAGACCTCAATCAGCGTTAAAAAGGTATGGGCAGATGAAAATAATGCCGACGAACTGCGGCCTGGGTCCGTCACCGTGCAGCTTTATGCCGACGGTAAGCCCGTGGAGGGTAAGACCCTGATACTGAATGCCATCAACGTATGGAGCGGCCGGATTGACAGTTTACCCAAGTATCAGGCTGACGGCATTACAGAGATTAAATATGAATTTGTTGAGACTGCTGTTCCGGAAGGGTATACCATGGAAGCCAGCACCCAAGCAGGGCTGACCACCATCACTAACACCCATAAAGTTCCCAAGACCGTCACCGTAAAGATCAACAAAACCGACATGGCCGGCAATGAAATCGACGATGCTGTGATCCAGGTTTGGGATGCCCAGGGACCTCAGGGTGGCAACTTGATTCAGGAGTGGACCTCCCGGAAGGGCCAGACCATGGATATTGTGGTGGAGCCTGGCACCTAT
>CACZSB010000102.1 GCA_902783765.1 uncultured Lachnospiraceae bacterium | reverse complement strand
TTTCGCTACGAGGAAGCCCTGTCTCTGGAAAAAACCGGGGATCTCTTCCGTGTTAATCAGGATGAGGCCCTCTCCGCCAAGGCGGTGATCCTGGCCACCGGGGTCCATCACCGGGGTCTGGGCCTTGATAGGGAGGAGGATCTGATAGGAGCCGGCATTTCCTTCTGCGCCGTCTGCGACGGGGCCTTCTACCGGGATAAGGTGGCCCTGGTCATCGGCGGCGGGGATACGGCCCTCCAGGATGCGGTATATCTTTCCGCCCTGTGCCAAAAGGTCTATGTGGTCCATCGCCGGGAGGCCTTCCGGGCCGCCGGGGCCCTGGTGGACAAGGTGAAGGGGATCGGAAATATCGAGCTTTTGACCCCCTGGGTACCCCTGGAATATGTGACCTCAGAGGGCTTTATCAGCGGTATCCTGTTGGAAAATAAAAAGGACGGCAGCCGCCGACAAATTGATACGGAGGGGATCTTCCTGGCCGTGGGCCAGGTTCCCAATTGCCGCTTTGCGGAGGGGCTGGCAGAGCTGAGTCCCGAGGGTTATCTGCTGGCGGGGGAGGATTGCCGCAGCAATGTGCCGGGACTTTTTGCCGCCGGAGACGGCCGGGTCAAACAGGTCCGCCAGCTCACCACCGCCGTGGGAGACGGGGCCGTGGCCGGGACCCTGGCCTGCGAGTATGTGGACGCGCTGTCATCCTGAGGCCCTGGGCCGAAGAATCCCCTTCTTTTCATGGGATTCTTCGCTTTGCTCAGAATGACACAATTACAAGGAGATCCATCATGTCTATGCGAGGAATTTATACATCGGTGAATGATATCCGCCACCGGGTCTTTGCGGAGGTGGCCAGGCTTTCCTATGCTTATCAGGGAGCGGAGGATCTAAAGGACATGGCCGCCATTCCCTACCGGATTATTCCCGGAGAGGTTTCCACCTACCGGGAAAGCGTGTTTCTGGAGCGGGCCATTGTCCGGGAGCGCCTGCGGCTGGCCATGGGGCTTCCCCTGCGTACCGCCACGGAGCAAAGCGCCGTTTTCGACGGGGCCGAGGAATGCGTGCACCCGGAAAAGTATTATCAGCCCCCCCTGATCAATATCATCAAATTTGCCTGTCACTCCTGCCCGGAAAACCGGGTGGTGGTGACGGATCAGTGCCAGGGCTGCCTGGCCCATCCCTGCAAGGAAAGCTGCCCCAAAGGGGCCATCAGCTTCAAAAATCATCGAGCGGAGATCGATCAGGAACTTTGCATCAAATGCGGGCGCTGTATGGAGGCCTGTCAATATGGGGCCATCCTCCATCTGGAAAGGCCCTGTGCCAAGGCCTGCGGCATGGATGCCATCCACAGCGACGAATACGGCCGGGCAGAGATCAATCAGGAAAAATGCGTCAGCTGCGGCATGTGCCTGGCCAACTGCCCCTTCGGAGCCATTGCGGATAAGGCCCAGATCTTCCAGGCCATCCAAGCCATCCGCAGCGAAACCCCGGTCTATGCCGCCATTGCCCCGGCGGTGATCGGCCAGCTTGGTCCCGGGGCCACCCTGGGGAAGCTCCGCTCCGCCCTAAAGGCCATCGGCTTTAGGGATATGGTGGAGGTGGCTATCGGCGCCGATCTGTGCACCATAGAGGAG
Source organism: uncultured Lachnospiraceae bacterium (assembly GCA_902783765.1). GTDB lineage: Bacteria > Bacillota > Clostridia > Lachnospirales > Lachnospiraceae > UBA6987. The sequence continues at coordinate 7,638 of CACZSB010000102.1, read as the reverse complement.
GCCCGGGATTTTTTGGAAGAAGTGCCGGAAAAGATTCCCTTTATGGGCACCTCCTGCTGCCCGGCCTGGTCGGTGATGGCCAAGCGGGAATTCCCCGAGCAGGCCTCCTGCATCTCCATGGCCCTAACGCCCATGGTGCTCACGGGCCGGCTCATCAAACAGCGCTACCCGGACTGCAAGGTGGCTTTTATCGGGCCTTGCGCCGCCAAAAAACTGGAGGCCAGCCGCCGCTCCGTCCGAAGCGACATCGATTTCGTGCTGACCTTCGAGGAAGTGCTGGGCATGCTGGAAGCCCGGGAGGTGAATATTGAGGATATGGCGGATGAGCCGGATCTGATCGAAGCCTCCAGCGACGGCCGGGGCTTCGGGATCGGAGGCGGCGTGGGGGGTGCGGTGAAAAATGCCATTGCGGAAATCGATCCCCAGCGGGAGGTTAAGATGGAACGGGCCGAGGGCCTGAAGGAATGCCGCAAAATGATGCAGCTGGCCAAGGCCGGAAAATACAATGGATACCTGCTGGAGGGCATGGCCTGCCCCGGAGGCTGCGTGGGCGGGGCCGGCACCCTGGCCCCCATTGCCAAGGCCACGGCGGCGGTACAGAAAAGCACCCGGGAGGGCAGCACCGCCCATTCCATGGAGAGCCGCTACAAGGATCTGCTCCCCAGTCTGGAGGAATAAAGCCAAAGAAAAACGGGGGCCCTCAGGGCTCCCGTTTCTTCGATTCAGATGGTTTTTAACATGTAGGAAACGGCCAGGTACAGGCCGAAAATAATCAGCAAAAGCAAAATCAGCAGCAGCACTGTGAGCCACTTTCGCTCTCCCACCACCTTTCGGCGGCTTCGGCTGCCAGTCTGAAAGGCCGGGCTCTCTCCCTTCTGATTCTCTTCGATATTGGTATTAGGATTCTGATTCTCGCTCATCATCGTTCATCTCCGTTTGGGAAATAGTACCACAAGTTCACCAAAAAATCAAATCAGGCATTTTCCGCCACAATGGAGCGGGCCCAGCTTCCCTTGGCTATAATCCACAGGCTTACCGCCACCTTTACCAGCATCCCCGCTTCCACCAGAGTAAAGAGGGCTATGATGCCAATATCCGTATAGCGGCTGAGAAGATAGGCCCCCAAACACTGGACCAGCCACAAAAGGCCGCAATCCGTAAACATGGTGATAAGGGTCCGGCCTCCAGAACGCACCATAAAATAACTGCCGTTTAAGGTGGCATCCACCGGCATGAAAAGGGCCGTCACCAGCATGAGCCGGGTGGCAATCACCCGAACCCCGGGTTCGGTATTATACAGCCGGGGGGCCACAAAGGCGGTGCCCACATACAGTACCCCCACCAACACCCCCAGCATAAAGGAAAAGGCAATCATTTTAGGGGCGTCGGCCCGGGCCTCTTCGATTTTGCCTGCTCCCAGCTGCTGCCCCATAATAATCCCCACGGCGCTGCCGGTGGCTATAAAGGCCACCGCCATCACGTTAAAGAAGGTGTTGGAAATATTACAGGCAGCCACCACATCCAGGCCCCGGGTGGAATAGCGCTGCTCCAAAAAGGCGATGCCCGCCGCCCAAAGGGTCTCATTGGCCATTAAAGGCAGCCCCTTGGCAGTGATGCGCCGCACCAGCTCTCCGGGCACCCTCAGACTGCGTAAAGCCCCTCGTATAAAGGGATTCTGCTCCGAATGACGCAGGGTCCAGATCATGACGATCCCCATCTCCACAAAGCGGGAAATGGCGGTGGCCAGAGCCGCCCCCACCACCCCCAGCCGGGGAGCGCCGAAGTGACCGAAAATCAATATATAATTCAGGATCAGATTCACCGCCACAGCCACCAGGCCTGCCACCATGGGGGGCACGCCCTTATCCGTTTCCCGCAGGGTGCTGGAAAAGGCCTGGGTCAGGGCATTGGGAATCAGACCGAGAAGAATCACATTCAGATAGGCACGGGCCAGTGACAGAATCCGGGCCGCATCCGCCGGATTCCCCTTGCCTTTCAGATACAGGGAAATCAAATCATCGCCCACGGTAATGACCAGCAGCGCTGCCAGCACGGTGATCAGCGTGGCCACCATGATTTTAAAGCGGAAGGTGTGGCGAATCCCCTCTTCATCACCCTTGCCGTAAAACTGGGCGGTGAAAATCCCGGCGCCGGATACGGCTCCGAAAATGCTCAGATTGTATACAAATACCAGCAGATTGGCCACGGAGACCCCGCTCATTTCCAGGGTGCCCAGTCGGCCCACCATCACATTGTCCAGCATGCTGACAAAGTTTGTAATGGCATTCTGGACGATAATAGGAAGCATCACCGTAAATAAACGGTGGTAAAATTGCCTGTCTCCGATGTATTTTTCCTTGAGTCTCATGGGGATATCCTCTTCCGGCCAGTCAGTATAGCACGGGATGAACAACTTGGCAAGGGCCTTGCATTTCCCGGCGGGAATGATATAATTCCCCCGTTATGAGTGAACAAAAATCCCCCAGCATGATCAGAGATTTAACCCGGGAGCCGGTGCTGCCGCTGCTTCTGCGCTTCGCCCTGCCCCTCTTTTTATCCAATGCCCTCCAGGCCATCTATAATATAGTAGACCTGGTAGTGGTGGGCCAGAATATCGGCCGGGCCGGTATGAGCGCCGTTTCCATCGGCGGCGATATCCTGCACCTTCTCACTTTTGTGGCCATGGGTTTCTCCTCCGCAGGGCAGGTAATCATCGCCCGGGCGGTGGGAGCCGGCCGTCGGGATGAGGTCAAAAAAACCATCGGCGCCATGTTCACGTTTCTGGCAGGCGCCTCGGTACTGATCGCCCTGGCTTGTTTTGCCCTGCGTTTTGATATTCTTCGTTGGCTCAACACCCCGGCCCAGTCCTGGCAATTCAGCCTGGATTACACCTTAACCTGCGCCGTGGGTCTGCCCTTTATCTACGGTTACAACGTGGTGAGCGCCATCCTCCGGGGCATGGGAGATTCCAAGCGCCCCTTTGTGTTTATAGGGGTGGCCGCCATTCTAAATATGATTTTGGATGTGCTGTTTGTGAAATACCTGAAAATGGAGGTGTTCGGTGCCGCCCTGGCCACAGTGATCGGCCAGGGAGTGAGCTTTATCAGCGCACTGATTTATTTATATGGCCGGAAAGAAAGCTTCGGCTTTGACTTCAAACGGGCCAGTTTTCGCATTGAATGGCCGGTATTTGTGCGGCTGGTGGGGCTGGGGGTTCCCATGGCCATCCAGGCGGCGGCGGTGAGTTTTTCCAAAATCGTACTCCTGGCCTGGATCAATCTGTCCGGGGTGGATTATTCCGCCCTGGCAGGGGTCTTTAATAAAATCAACGCCATGTGCGCCATTATTTCCATGTCCTTTACCACCGCCGGCAGTACCATGGTGGGGCAGAATCTGGGGGCCCAGGCCTATGGCCGGGTCCGGCAGATTTTAGGGGCGGTGCTGGCCTTTGGCATGGCCTTCGCCCTATTGTTTACCGGCATCATGCTGCTGGCCCCGGATTTCGTGTATTCCCTGTTCACCAAGGACGCGCCGGTGCTGGCGCTGGCAGGCATCCTGACCCTGCCCATCATATTAAACTTTTTCGGCGCCGCCACCCGCAGCGCTGCCTTCGCACTGATTAACGGCTCGGGGAAACCCCTCCTGAATCTGGCCATCGCCATTATAGACGGCGTGGCAGCCCGGATTGGCCTGGCCTACTTTATGGGCTTTGGCCTTTCCATGGGCTGCCGTGGTTTTTGGATGGGGGATGCCCTGGCGGGCTTCATCCCCATGGTAATCGGCGGGATTTATTATCTATCCGGCCGATGGATGGGATCTAAACGTCCTGCCGCCGGCTGATGAGCCATCCCCCTAAACAAAAGAGAATGAACCAGGCCAGGGCCACCAGGATGCTGCGGCTCACATCTTCCGCCCCCGCGCCGGGGGTGCTGGCGTAGGTCAGACAGCTGGTAAGCCAGTAATTGGAAACCAGGAAATCCTTTTTCGTGGTGAAAATATCCAGCAGGGCCGCCATGGTGGAAATCAGCCCCGGCGTCAGGATGCATAAGGCCACCGCCCAGCCGGTTTTTCTTACCAGCACGGACCAGAAGCTGTAAAAGGCGCCAAAAGCCCACATAACCAGCATCTGCAAAAGCAGCTGCCGAAGAATAGCCGAAACATCCCAGTTTTTTCCCAGTCCCCAGAAAAGGCTTCCGAAGAAAAGGCCGGAAAGCCAGCAAATCACGCCAAAAATCAAGCCCATTACCATCACATACGCCTGGTTCGTCAGAAAGACGCTGCTGCGGCTGTTTCCCCGGCCGATGATGTTTTTCAGGGTTCCCCCTGTGTAATCCGCACAAAAATACAAAGCGGCGGCAATTCCGAAAAGCATCAGCAGACTGCTGCTGCCGGCGGCGGAAATCAGATAACCCTTGCCGCACATCAAGTCCCCGGGGGAAAGGCCGGAGGCCAGCATAATCGCAGTGGATGCATCTTCTCCCATAAGCTTCACCATGGAATAGGTGGAAAAAGCACTGACAAAAACCATCAAAACGAGAATGCCCAAACAAATATAAAGGCTTGTCTGCCTCAGCAGTCTTCTTCCCTCAAATTGCATTAAACGACCCATATCAGCCACCAATCCTTTCCATAAAGAAGGCTTCCAAATCTCCCTGCTCCGGCTGGATGCTGCTCACGTCCACGCCGCCCTCCAGCAACAGCCGATTCAGGCGGGCGCTTTCCTCCGCAGAACGACGAACAATCAAAGCATGGTCCTGAATCATCAATTCCCCGGGCTCCATCAAAGGCTGAAGAATGGCCCGGGCCTTTTCCGCATCGGAAACCACCAGGCGCAGCCGGCTGCCTCCCTTTTCCGACAGGGCGCTGCGGCTCAGTTCCTCCACCAGGCGGCCATTGTTGATAATGCCGTAGTGGCTGGCGATTTTGGAAAGCTCATCCAGCAAATGGCTGGAGATCAGGAAGGTGACCCCCCGCTTCTGATTCAGTTCCATAATCAGGTTGCGGATTTGGGATATTCCCGCGGGATCCAGGCCGTTCACCGGCTCATCCAGCACCACAAATTCCGGATCCTTCAGCAGGGCGATTCCAATGCCCAGACGCTGCTTCATGCCCAGGGAGAATTTGCCGGCTTTTAAATTGCCGGTTTTTTCCAGGCCCACCAGCTGCAAAATATCCTCCACCTGCTTCCGCTCTGCTCCATATAAAATGGAAAAGCGGATCAGGTTTTCCCGGGCGCTGCAATTCTTATAAAAGCCGGGGGTCTCCACCAGGGAACCGATCCGGGCCTGCAGGGCCGGGCTGGGGGCCTGTCCGAATAATTCATAGCTGCCTTCGCTGGGCAGGGCCAGGGAAAGGATCATCCGCATCAGAGTGGTTTTTCCGGCGCCGTTCTTTCCGATAAAACCGTAAATATCCCCGCGGCGGATGGTCATATTCACCTGATCCACCGCGGCATGTGCCCCAAACCTTTTGGTCAGCCCATGGGTTTGCAAAACCATATCCATGAAATTGTTTCCTTTCTGTTTTTCGAATACTTAATTTTGAGGGAGTATAGCATATGGGTTTTTTTTTGTATATAATGATTCCGGCAAAATAAGGAGGTCTATTATGCTAAAACCATATCTTGATATGTCTCGGGAAGTGTCGGAAGCGTTAAACAGCGGGAAGCCGGTGGTGGCCCTGGAATCCACCATCATCTCCCACGGCATGCCCTATCCCCAAAATGTGGAAACCGCTCTGCGGGTGGAGGAAGCCGTGCGGGAAGCCGGTGCCGTGCCTGCCACCATTGCCATTATCGGCGGCCGCTTAAAGGCGGGACTCAGCCCGGAGGAAATCGAATATTTCGGCAAAAAAGGCCGGGATATTGCCAAGGCCTCCCGTCGGGATCTGGCCATGCTGCTGGCTCGGGGCCAGGACGGGGCCACCACGGTGACCACCACCATGATGATCGCCCATATGGCGGGCATCCGCTTTTTTGCCACAGGGGGCATCGGCGGGGTTCACCGAGGCGCAGAAATCAGCATGGATATCTCCGCAGACCTGGAGGAGCTGGCCCAGACCCCGGTGATGGTGGTCTGCGCCGGGGCCAAGAGCATTTTGGATCTGGGCCTGACCCTGGAATATCTGGAAACCAAAGGGGTGCCGGTGCTGGGCTTTGGCACAGAGGAGCTGCCCGCCTTCTATTGCCGGGAAAGCGGTTTTTCCGTGGACTACCGGGTGGATTCGCCCCGGGAGCTGGCCCAGTTATTTAAGACCCATGAGGCCCTGGGACTGACCGGGGGGATTCTGGTGACCAATCCCATCCCGGCGGAATATGCCATGCCCAAGGGGGATATCGACAGAGCCATCGAACAGGCTTTAAAGGAATGCACCCAGCAGGGCGTTAAAGGCAAGGAAACCACCCCCTTCCTGCTGGCCCGGGTGGCACAGCTTACAGGGGGAGAAAGCCTCGCTTCCAATATCCAATTGGTGTTAAATAATGCCCGGCTGGCCGCCCAGACTGCCCTGGCCTATGGAGCGCTAGAAGGCGAAAAGCTGCCTCAATAATCAATTTCCGAAAAAGCCGGACAGGGGATTATATTCTCCTATAAGCTTCAGCAAAACTGTGCCGTTTTCTATGCTTTCATAGCTGCCGGGCCATAGGCGCTGCCACAAAAAGAACAAAATCAGCAATAATCCTGCGCTGACCAATAGATTCAGCAAAAGGCCCAGCAGCTGATCCGTGGTGCCCACCAGGGGGATCCTTTCCAGAATCTCGCTGATCAGCTTCGCCAGGAGACGGATCAGGATCAAAATCAGCAAAAATGCCACCACAATAATGACCACCCGCACCAAAAGGTGGATGGCGTTTTTTACCTGTTCAGCGGTGAAGCGGGACAGGCCCTCCGCCGCATCATCCCGGCTGTTGCGGACCGACAGGGCTATGGAATAAAAGCGTTCCCGGCGGCTCTCCTGGCCGATGCCCGCCTTGGCCATGATCCGGTCCAGATCCGCCATCCCCTTATTATTCAAAAGGAGCTCGTATTCCTCTTCCGTAAATTTCTTTTCCCGGGGCCCCGAAAAGTCGATCTCGTCCCAGGGCACATCATTCAGGTCCGGGGTATGATTTTTGACTGTTTCCAGTATATTTGCTTCCGCCTTTTCATAGAAATAGGTGCTGATGGGTTCCTCCAATAGTTCCACCGCAAAACGGGCCCCCATCACCGCCGCCACAATGGCGCCGAACCAGATCACACAATAAACAAAGCCCTTTTTGGCGCCGCTGACGGCACTGATGATCAGGATAATCACAATCAGTAAATCCATAATCAGGCCCGGCACAGTCCAAAGATCCGAAAGCATTTCATTCATAATGTATTCTCCTTCCAAAGCTCCTTTTCATCCAAGGCTTTCCGGAGGGCCTCATGGGCCGGCTCCTGCAGGGCCGGATCCCGCTGAAGCAGGGCATCCGCAGCCGAAGCGGCCCGGTGAAGCAGGGCCTGATCTCGGTAAATATCCCCCAGAACAAAGTGCAGATCCCCGCTTTGACGGACCCCCAAAAGATCTCCGGGGCCCCTAAGCTTAAGATCCTCCTCCGCTATCTTAAAGCCGTCCTGGGATTCACAAAGGATCTCCAGGCGGCGGTTCTTTTCCTTTCGG
>CACZSB010000101.1 GCA_902783765.1 uncultured Lachnospiraceae bacterium | reverse complement strand
GGGCAGGGCATGCAATAGCCGCAGCCCCGGCAGAAATCTCCGGAAAGCTCCTGGCGGTCCCGGTCGATCAGGGCCTGACGCTCCGGGGTCATTTCCGCTCCCTGGCGCACCACCTCCAAAAATTGCTCCAGTTCCCAATCCCGCTGGACGCCCCAGATGGGTACCACATCCTTTTGCAGTTCCATAAAGGCCGCCGCCGCAAAACCGTCCCGGATCAGTCCCCCCGCCAGGGCCTTCATGGCAATAAAGCCCATGCCCCGTTCCCGGCAGGCCGCCACCAGTTCCTCCTCCTGGGGGCCGGAAAGATAGCTGTAGGGGAATTGCAGCGTGTCGTAAAGGCCGCTTTCAATGGCCTCCCGGGCCACCGCCAGCCGATGATTGGTGATGGATATATGGCGGATTTTCCCCTCGGCCTTGGCTTTTAGGGCCTCATCATACAGGCCGTTGGCCTCCCCGGGTTTCGGGCAAAAGGCGGGATTATGGAACTGGTAAATATCAATATAATCCGTATCCAGCATTTTCAGGCTGGTTTCCAGATCCTTGCGCATATCTGCCCCGTTCTTGGCGCCGCTTTTGGTGGCAATCACCAGCTGGTGGCGGAGGCCCTTAAAGGCATAGCCCAGCTTTTCCTCGCTGTCGGAGTAGGCCCGGGCGGTATCGAAATAATTCATGCCTCCCTCAAAGGCACGGCGCAGCAGGGCGGCGGCTTCCTCCTTACTGATACGCTGAATGGGCAGAGCCCCGAATCCGTTTTTTTCAATCTCTATACCTGTGCTGCCAAGCATGATACGGCTCATGGAATAATCCTCCCTCGTTAGTTAAAGTGCATCAGATTAAGCCCGATGCCCTGGTCAAAGTGCCGATCCACCTGGCCGTCAATCAGGCGAAGCACCATTTCGCAGGTGGCGCTGATTATGGCCCGGTTCAGGTGTCCGCCGAAGACTTCGCCCTTCTCATTGCCCGCGCTCATATGCAGGTGTGCATAATAGGCCCCCTCCATGGTGGTGATGGTGCCCGTTAGGGAAACGATTTCAAAATGGCCCTGAAAATGATTGGCATAGTATTTCTTTTCATCCGTTTTGAAAACCCCCACCGTAAAATCGTTGACCGCCCCCAGGGCGCTTACCTCGGCCAGCAGAACTTTTTCCTTTTCCGCCACCGCCTGCATCGTTTCCAGGATCTCTTCTCCCGGATCCATTCGGATGATAATCGTGTCGCCAAATCGTCTGTAATCCATAATGCCATCCTCTCTCTTTGCGGCAATCTATGATTGTATTATACAGGAAATAGCGGGGTGTGGGAATAGAATATAGGAGAGTTTATTCCTTGAGGCCATGGATCCCATCACGCCGGGGCGGAGACGAAATCTTTCTCAGCCCGCAAAAGGGGCTTCGTAAGAATTGTTCCGCCCGGCTTTTACAGGCGGAGATCTGTCATTGCTGAAAAAAGGGCTTGACAAACGGTTTCGATGTGATATCATATTGATATCAAAACTATTTCTGCCCCCTGCGGGCTCCGTAGAAAGGAACGGATCATGAAAGAAATCGAATTAAAAAGAAACAAAAACGGCCTTGTAATGGTTTTCCTCTGGATTGCCCTGTATCTATGCTGTCTGGGCTTAACGATCTGGGGCGCTCTGCTTCTGGAAAAAGATGAAAAACTGGGGATTGTCCTGCTGGTGCTGGGCGTTCTTGGACTCTGCCTTGGCTGGATTCCCTTCCTGGGCCTGAAGGTGGTTCGGCCCCAGGAGGCTCTGGTGCTGACCCTTTTCGGAAATTATATCGGAACCCTGAAGGAGCCTGGCTTTTATCAGGTGAATCCCTTCTGTGTGGCGGTAAATCCGGCGGCAGGCACCAAGTTGTCCCAGTCCGGCGACGTGGCCACGCCCCAATCCGGCACCCTGGCGGCACTGAACGCCGAAGGAGTCAATGTTAATGTGTCCACCACCCTGGGCGGGAAGAAGATTTCCTTAAAGGCTATGACCCTGAGCAACTCCCGGCAGAAGATCAACGACTGTCTGGGGAATCCGGTGGAAATCGGCATTGCCGTCATCTGGCGGGTGGTGGATACGGCCCAGGCGGTTTTCAATGTGGACAATTACAAGGAATATCTGTCCCTGCAATGCGACAGCGCGCTGCGGAATATTGTGCGGCTTTATCCCTATGATGTGGCCCCCGGGGTAGATACCACCGGAGACGGTATTGCGGACGAGGGTTCCCTGCGGGGATCCAGCGAGGTGGTGGCGGCCCGGATCCGGGAGGAGATTCAGTCCAAGGTGACTCAGGCCGGTCTGGAGATTATTGAAGCCAGAATTACTTATCTGGCCTATGCCCCGGAGATCGCAGCGGTGATGCTGCAGCGCCAGCAGGCCAGCGCCATCATCGACGCCCGGAAGATGATCGTGGACGGGGCCGTGGGCATGGTGGAAATGGCTCTGGAACGGCTTTCGGAAAATCATACCGTGGAGCTGGACGAGGAACGGAAGGCCGCCATGGTG
>CACZSB010000100.1 GCA_902783765.1 uncultured Lachnospiraceae bacterium | reverse complement strand
CTGAAGGACCAGTCATCATTAAAGGGTATTATTCTTCTCATAGGAACTCTCCTGTCAAAAGCCGAAATACTCTTTGGCATTCCGATAACAAATGCCTTCCGCCAGCTCTTTCAGAGCGGCCTCATCCCGGGGATAGCGGCCCTCCTCCACCCACTGGCCCAGCAGGCGGCAAAGGATGCGCCTGAAATATTCGTGCCTGGCATAGCTGAGGAAGCTGCGGGAGTCCGTCAGCATTCCCACAAAGCCCTTTAGATAGCCCTGGGAGGCCAGGCTGGTCAAATGATCCAACATGCCTGCGAAATTGTCGTTGAACCACCAGGCAGATCCGTGCTGGAGTTTGGAAAGGGCCGGCCCCTGCTGGAAGCAGGCCATGACGCTTTCTATGGCCCCGTTATCCTGGGGATTTAAGGAGTACAAAATGGTTTTGGGAAGCCGGTCATCCCTGTCCAGGGTATTCAGAAAATCCGCCAGCTTTCCGATGGGGGCCGCATCCCCTATACTGTCTCCCCCGGCGTCGGGCCCTATGCTTTTATAAAGCCGCTCCGCGTTGTCCCTTTTGACGCCGTAATGCAGCTGCATCACCCATCCCAGACGGTGGTACTGCCTCCCCAGAAATTGCAGAAGATGAAATTTGTATCCCTCTGCTTCCTCCGGGCTGACAGCCTTCCCGGCCCTTCTCTTTTCAAAGATCCCCGCCGCCGCCTCTTCACTCATCCCGCTGAAGGGGATCCGGGCCAGACCGTGATCCGACAGGCGGCATCCGTTTTCATGAAAGAATTCCAGCCTGTCAAGCAGGGCCTCCTTTAAGTCTTCGTAGTTTTTTATTTCCCGGCTGCTTGCTTCTCCCAGCCTGTTTATATAGGCATTCCAGTCCGTTTTTTCGATATCCACCGCCCTGTCCGGCCTCCAGGCGGGATGCACCCGGCAGGGCATGGTTTCGTCCTTTGCCATCAGACTATGGTATGCCAGATCGTCTGCGGGATCGTCGGTGGTGCAGACTACTTCCACCCGGCTTTCCCTGATAATGCTTCTGGCTGACAAATCTTTCAGCTTTTCCTTTGCCAGATTCCAAAGCCTTTCCGCAGATTCCTTGTTTAAGAATTCATCAAAGCCGAAGCTGTTTCTAAGCTCCAGATGGCTCCACTCCAGCAGAGGATTGCCTATGGCGCCCCCTAAGATCCCGGCCCAGGCCATAAATTTCTCGAAGGGCGTTCCGTCTCCCGTGATATACTTTTCCTCCACTCCCGCGGCACGCATGAGGCGCCACTTGTAATGATCCCCCTCCAGCCAAAGCTCCGTCAGGTTTTCGAAATGTCTGTCCTCATAGATTTCCCGGGGGGACAGGTGGCAATGATAATCAATAATCGGCAGCTTTGCAGCGGCGCTGTACAGCCGCTTTGCCGTTTCGTTATTCAGCAGAAAATCGTCTTTCAGGAATTGCATGACATATCCTCGTTTGTCACCACCCGGTGCAGGGTTCTCCGGACGGCCCCGGGGCCGTCCAAAAGCTCCGCCAGATATCCCAGAACCGCATCTTTTAAGCCGGCGTTTTCCAGATCGACTCCGAATATCCTTTCATTTTTCAGAAGTTCGAGCAGCCGATCCGAGAGCTCCCTTATATCGTATTTTTTCAGCGCCAGGCCCTTTACGAAAGCCTGGGTACTCTCTAAGAGCGGATCCTCCGAGGGTGCAAAGGACTCTCCTCTGTCATCAATCCCCGTCAGATAACGGATCCACCCCGCCAGAACCAGGGGAATCGCCTTCAGATCCTCCACCCGCAAATCCTCTCTTGCCCCATAGGCCTTGATGGTTTCCCCAAACCTGACGGAAAGCTTTTGGGAGGTGTCGGTGGCAATGCGCCGGGGGGTGTCCGGCATAAAGGGGTTGGGAAGCCTCTGCCGCAGAACCGTATCAATAAACTCTCTGGGCTTGATAATGCCCGGATCCACCACCACCGGAAGACCCTCTTTGTAGCCTACGATTTCCACTAATTTCTTCAGGTCCCCGTCCTGCATCTCCTCCGAGATTTTTTCGTAGCCCAAAAGGCATCCGAAAACGGCCAATGCTGTATGAAGAGGATTCAGGCAGGTGCAGACCTTCATCTTCTCCACCTTGTCCACCGTCTCTCTGTCCGTAAAATACACCCCTGCCTTTTCCAATGGGGGCCTTCCCCCCGGGAATTTATCCTCTATGATCAGATATTCACTCTCCTCCGCATTTACAAAAGGAGCCACAGAGGATTTCTTCCCGGTGATTACCGCCTCCGGCTGTTCTACCCCGTCATTCCGGAGGATTTGCTCCACCGAGGCGTCCGGCCGGGGGGTGATTTTATCAATCATGGTCCAGGGGAAGGAAACCCTGCTTCCATCGGACACATAAGCCGGAAAAGCAGCATCCGCCAGACCTCTGTCTGTCCAGGCCCCGGCGAATGCCAGCACAGCCTCCTTCAGTCTGTCTCCGTTGTGGGAGCAATTGTCCGTGGAAACCATGGCAAGGGGAGCCGCCCCACTTTCAAAGCGATTCAGCAGCAGGGCCGTCACCTTTCCCATATAGCTTTCGGCTCCCTTCGGACCCGCCTCAAAGTCCGCCTGTATGGCAGGCAGAAGGTCTCCCTTCTGGTCGCTGATGCTATAGCTTTTTTCCGTAATGGTAAAGGTAGCCAGCTGTAGCGTGGGCGATGCAAAAATTTCTTTCAGCCGCCCTAATTCCGCGGCGTCCTCCCGGTCAAAAGTGCGGGTCTCTCCAATGGAGGCTATGATTTTTTTTTCTATGCTGCCATCCGCTTTCAGGGTCACCGCCAGGAACATGTTGTCGTGGGGCCGATAGACTCTGGTGATGTTTTCATAATCGAAGCCGGCCGCCGCTATAATGCCGCTTTTCATCTCCCCCTCATCCAAAAGCTTTTGAGCCAGGTTGGCATGAAAGGCCCGAAAGATGTTCCCGGCGCCGAAATGAATCCATACAGGGTTTTCAGCCGTCTCCTGCACAAGCTTTTCCACATCAAAGCGGGGCAGTACATAGCCTTTTTCCAGCCACGCATCCTTATGATTAAAGACACCGTCCTTTGTCAGTTTCATTTGCTCCCTCCCGATTGAAACAGAGGATATCCCCACCGTTATACTCTGGTATCCCAGCGGCCGCACCATACCAGCTCGTTGGCCTTCCCTTTAAAGGCGGTCTTTCCTACTATCTTTTCCACCAGGGCCCGAATATATTCTTTTTCGCTTGCGTAAGCGTTGATAAAGGTCTTCAGCTGGGGCACATCGTACAAATGATTGGTGTAGTTCAGAGAAATGCCGATGGTGGGCACCTCGTGAATATACCAGGGAATCTCATTGCTGTGAGCAATGTCCCATTTGATGCGCACATTGTTTTCCTGGGCATAACCCACCATATTGATGGCCAGGATTACCAGGTCGTATTTTCCCTTGAATTCCTCCATCTTTTCCGTGGCTTCCAGGATGCTCCAAAGATTTGTTTTCCCCGGGTTTTCCTTTTCTACCTCATAGAAATTTTTATGAAGATCCACCTCAAATCCCGCTTTTTCCAATTCTTCCTTCAAAAGATACTTTGCCTGATCCGTAGGGGCCACGGAGCTGACCGGCGCGGATTCCGCATAATACAGCCGCACCCGTTTTTTCTCCGCGGGATTTACCGGAAGCAAATGCTGCACATCCTTGACCAGGGTAATGCTTTCATCCGCCGCCTCATAGGCCATCCGATGATGGGCCTCACTGCCCACGGTCTTAAGCCCCTCTTTTTCCGGGAACTGCAGCTTATGAAGGCCCAGCATGGCCTTAAGACCCAGGATCCGGTGAAGGGCGTCGCTTAGACGCTCCTGAGTGATCAGGCCGGATCTGACGCCCTGCCGCATGTATTCAAAATCCTCTTCTCCGTCATTGTAATACAGAAACATATCACAGCCCGCAGCAATGGCGCCGGGCACCTGATAGGAGCGGGGAGCCATGGAGGCCATGCCCCCCATGTGAGAGGCGTCGGTTATGATCAGGCCGTTAAAGCCCAGCTCACCCCGCAAAACATCCGTCAAAAGCTCCTTGGAAAGGGTGGCGGGCATGATATCCTCGTCCTTTAAGGAAGGATTATACTTCCTTTGCAGAGCCGGCTGGCAGATGTGACCGATCATAAAGGACTCTACCCCTGCCTCTATCAGCTCCCGGTAAACCTTTCCGAAGCTTTTCTGCCACTCCTCCTCCGTAAGGTCGTTGCAGCCCAGCACCAGATGCTGGTCTCTTTCCTCGGATCCGTCTCCGGGGAAATGCTTGGTGCAGCAGGCAATGCCCAGCTTTTTCATCTCCTCCATATAGGCTTTGCAGTTTCGGATCACATTTTCCGGATCGTCGCTGAAGGCCCGGTTGTTGACAATGGTATTCCTCCAGTTGCTCACCACATCGCTAATGGGAGCGAAGGTCCAGTTACAGCCGATGGCCGCCGCTTCTTCCCCCCCGGCCCTGGCTAAAAGCCTGGCCACCTTGTCGCCTGATGCGGCCCCCACTGCCGGGCCCGGAGCAATGGTGGTGCCCCCCATAATGCTTTTGCTGGCCCCGCTTTCAATATTGGCGGCAATCAGCATGGGAATCCGGCTGTACTGCTGGAAAAATTTGTTCTGACCCCAGGCCTGCTCCGCATTGGCCCCCTGCCATCTGAGGCCGCCGGGGTGGTACTTCTCCACCTGGGCTTTTATATGAGCCTCATCGTCCCGACGAATATTCATAATGGTGAAAAGCTGGCCGACTTTTTCATCCTCGCTCATGCCTGCGATGGTTTCCTCCACCCAGTCGATCTGTTCCTG
>CACZSB010000099.1 GCA_902783765.1 uncultured Lachnospiraceae bacterium | reverse complement strand
GAACTGGTGGACAGGCTTTTTGCCCGCTACGCCGTCATCGAAAGGAACGAGCAGATGGTAGAATGCTACAATACCGAGGGAGCGGAATACATCCTCTGTGCCTACGGCACCGTGGCCCGGATCTGCAAGGCGGCTGTCCGCATTCTGGGTGAAAAGGGTGTAAAATGCGGCCTGGTGCGGCCCATCACCCTCTGGCCCTTCCCCACGGAGGCGGTCCGTCAGGCCGTGACCCAGGACAGCGTGAAGGAGGCTCTCACGGTGGAGGTGTCCGCCGGACAGCTGGTTGAGGACATCCGCCTGGCGGTGAATGGGGCAAAACCTGTGCAGTTTATGGGCAAGGCGGGCAGCCGCATCCCCAGCGCAGAGGAAATTGCCGAACGCATTCTGGAAATGAGGAGGGGGTAAGCCATGAGCACTGTTATTAAGAAAACACCGGTCCTTAGGGATGTGCCTTTGCATTATTGCCCCGGCTGCGGCCACGGCATCGTCCACCGTATGGTGGCGGAGGTGATCGAGGAGCTGGGCATCCAGGGCAAATGTGCCGGGGTGGCCCCCGTGGGATGCGCTGTATTTGCCTACAACTATTTTGAGATCGATATGTATGAAGCCGCCCACGGCCGGGCCCCGGCGGTGGCCACGGGCTTCAAACGGGTCCACCCGGATCACTATATTTTCACCTATCAGGGGGATGGGGATCTGGCCTCCATCGGTACGGCGGAGATCGTCCATGCCGCCCACCGGGGGGAGAAGATCACCACCATTTTCATCAACAATGCCATTTACGGCATGACCGGCGGCCAGATGGCCCCCACCACCCTGGTGGGACAGAAGACCACCACCAGCCCCCTGGGGCGGGATAAGGACCACTGCGGGGAGCCCATCCGCATGGCGGAAATGCTTTCCACCATTAACGGTGCGGCCTTTATTGCCCGGACGGCCCTGAACAATACTCCCAATATCATCAAAACCAAGGCCGCCATTAAAAAGGCCTTTGAGACCCAAATGGCGGGCAAGGGCTTTTCCATGGTGGAGATCCTTTCTCCCTGCCCCACCAACTGGGGAAAATCTCCGGTGGAGTCCATGGACTGGATCGCCGACGCCATGATCCCCTATTATCCTCTGGGGACCTTTAAGGAGGTGTAAGATGATCGAGAGAAATCTTTTTGCAGGCTTTGGGGGCCAGGGGGTGCTGCTCATGGGGCAGCTGCTGTCCCAGGCGGCCATGATGGAAGGCAAGTTCACCACCTGGGTCCCTTCCTACGGACCGGAAATGCGCGGGGGCACCGCCAATTGCAGCGTGACCCTGTCGGATCAGGAGATCGATTCTCCCCTGGTCACCGTGCCCACGGCCCTGGTGGCCATGAACCGGCCCTCCCTGGAGAAGTTTGAAAAAACCGTAGCCCCCGGGGGCAGCATTTTTGTGAACAGTTCCATGATCGATGTGAAGGTCCAGAGGGCGGATGTGAAGGCCTTTTATGTGCCCTGCAACGAGCTGGCCGCTCAGCTGGGGAACGACAAGGTGGCCAATATGATCATGCTGGGGGCCTACTTGGGCCAGTCCAAATGTGTGGATATCGAAACGATTTTGGCTGCTCTTCTGGAGAAATTAGGGGAAAAGAAGGCCAAGCTCATCCCCTTGAACCGGGAGGCCCTGTTAAAGGGAGCGGAGTGTGTGAAGTAAGGGCTTCCTTAAGTCGCCCTCACCCGTCACGGCTAAAGCCGTGCCACCCTCTCCCGCGTCCGGGAGAGGGCAAGTAGGAGAGTATTATGCCGCAGTTTGTGAGCCCTGCCCAGGCGGTAAGCCATATCAAAGACGGGGATACCATTATTTACAATAATTTCCTCAGCGTGATTAACGCAGAGCAGCTTTCCGCTGCTTTAAATGAACGCTTTAAGGCGGAGGGGCACCCCCGGGATCTGGAACTGTATTGCAGCGCCGGCCTGGGGGGCTGGACTCCGGGGAATGTGTGCGAGGAAATCGTTTGCCTGGGGGCGGTCAAGGCTGTGACTTTAAGTCATTTCGGCACCACCCCGGAGATTGCCCGGCTGATTCTGGAAAATAAGCTGGAGGCCTACAACCTGCCCTTCGGGGTCATGAGCCATGCCATCCGGGCGGCGGCGGGGGGCCAGGAGTATATCATCTCCGATACGGGGCTGAACCTTTTTGTGGATCCCCGGCACAAGGGGTATCAGCTCAATGAAAAAAGCCGCCGGGAGCTGGTGGAAGAGATTATCATCGATGGCAAGCGCCGGCTGAAATATGCGGTGCCCCGGCCGGATGTGGCCTTTATCAAAGCCTCTTCCTGCGACGGGGAAGGCAATATCAGCATGGAGGATGAGGTGGCCATAGGGGACGCCCTTTCCGTGGCCCAGGCCACCAAAAGACGGGGGGGCATCGTCATCGTTCAGGTGGCCCGGCAGCTGGAAGAGCCCCGGCATCCCATGGAAATGGTGATCCCCGCGGCCCTGGTGAGCTATATTTGCATTTGCCCGGAGCAGACCCAGGTTCAGGGAGTGCCCGGCATCGATCCCCTTTTATCCGGCCGGCAGCAGTTAAGCGATGCGGCCCTGGGGGAATATGTGCGGCAGCAGTCCCTGCAAAGCCGGGAAGATCCGGCCAAGCTGCTGATCGCCCGGCGGGCGGCCCGGGAGCTTCGGGAAGGCCATGTGGTGAATATCGGGGTGGGAGCCCCGGAATATGTGGCCCGGGAGGCAGCCCGCAGCGGCCTTTTATCCCAGGTGAATTTAACGGTGGAATCCGGCCCCATGCGGGGCCTGCCCGCCGGGGGCGTGCCTTTTGGGGCGGCCATCAGCCCCCATGCCATCTGCACCGCTGCGGAGCAATTTGATTTTTACGACGGGGGCGGCCTGGATATTTGCTTTATCGGCGCCTTGGAGATCGATCGGGCGGGGAATGTGAATGGCCATTATCACCCTAAAAAGTTATCCGGCATCGGGGGCTTTATCAATATCACCCAGTTTACCCACAAGGTGGTATTCTGCACCAGCTTTTCCGCCGGGGGCTTGGAATTAGAAGGGGACGAACAGGGTCTTTCCATTAAAAGCGAAGGCCGCTTCCCGAAATTTGTGGATTCCGTCAGCGCCCTGAGCTTCAGCGCCGAAAATGCCCGGCAAAGCGGTCAGGAAGTGCTTTATGTGACGGAGCGCTGCGTGTTTAAGCTGGGGGAAAAGGGCCTGGTGCTCACCGAAGTGACCCCGGGGGTGGATTTGCAAAAAGATATTCTGGACCGCCTGCCCTTTGAAGTGGAAGTGGATGTCCTTGAGTCGCCCTCACCCACCACCGCCTGAGGCGGCGGTCCCCCCTCTCCCTCATCAGGGAGAGGGCAGGTTAATCGATTTCGATTCGGAAATCCCGCATGGTATTCAGCATATGCAGATGCATGGCGGCCCGGGCTCCGATGGGATTCCGATCCCGTAAATACTGCATGATCAGCCGGTGATCCCCCAGGGAATGATCCGCCACCACGGGGTCCTCGTTGGCTAAAATGACCCCCTGACGGATGGCTCGGTTGAAAATAGGCAGCAGCACCGTGATAAATTGATTATGGGCGGCGGAGGCAATGGCGTTATGGAACTTTTGCTCCAGCTCGTCCCAGCGGGGATCCCGGCGGCGGATGATATCCCCCAGGGCCTCCCCATAATCTAAAATAGCGGCGATTTCCTGATCGCTGGCCCGCAGGGCCGCATAGTAGGCCGCCTGGGGCTCGAACATGAGCCGCATTTCATAAAGATCCTTCAGGCTCACATGGGTGTCCCGGATCTTTAAAAGCTCAAAATCCTCGTGGATTCGCTCGCTGCGGGTCACAAAGGTCCCTGCCCCCCGGCGCACCTCCAACAGACCCCGGGTGGAAAGGATGCGGATGGCCTCCCGCAGGGTGGTGCGGCTGATGCCCAGCTCCCGGGCCAGCAAGGGTTCTCCCGGCAAGCGGTCTCCCGGGGCAAAACGGCCCTCAAAAATCATCTGGGACAGGCTTTCCGCCGTGCGGATGGACAGAATATTATTGGGATTCATACATACACCCTCCGGGGTAAAAGTATAACGAAAAACCATTGTCAATACAATAAAAAACTCATAAGAGGAGAGAAAACCGTGAATAAGCTTAGCATTCAGACCACCGAAAACCCCCGTCCCAAGCCCCAGCCCGGCGCGCCTTTGGGCTTCGGCACCATTTTTTCCGATCATATGATGATCATGGAATATGACAAGGGCATAGGTTGGCACGACGCCCGGATCGTTCCCTTCGGGAATATCAGCATGAGCCCTGCCAGCACCTGCCTCCACTATGCCCAGGAGACCTTTGAGGGCTTAAAGGCCTACCGGGCCCAGGACGGCCGCATTCTTTTGTTCAGGCCCGAGGAAAACTTCAAGCGCTTAAACCTTTCCAACGAGCGGATCTGCATTCCCACCCTGGATGTGGATTTCTGCGTGGAAAGCCTCATGGAATTGGTAAAGCTGGAAAAGGACTGGGTGCCCGCCGAAGACGGATCCTCCCTCTATATCCGCCCCTTTGTGATCGGCAACGAATCCCGTTTAGGGGTAAAGGATGCGGATAATTACATGTATATGGTGCTGCTTAGCCCCAGCGGTGCCTATTATCCCGAGGGCTTAAAGCCCGTGAAGATTTATGTGGAGGAGCAGTTCGTCCGGGCCGTCCGGGGCGGCGTGGGCTTTGCCAAAACCGGCGGCAATTACGCCTGCAGCATGCTGGCCCAGCACACCGCCCACGAAAAAGGCTATTCCCAGGTGCTGTGGCTGGACGGCGTGGAAAAGAAGTATATCGGGGAAGTGGGTGCCATGAATATCTTCTTTGTCATCGACGGGGAGGTTCTCACGCCGGAGCTGGACGGCAGCATTCTGGCGGGCATCACCCGGAAATCCATCATAGAGCTTTTAAGGGCCAAGGGCTACCAGGTGACGGAGCGGAAGATATCCATTCAGGAGGTGGCCGCCGCCGCGGATTCCGGCAAGCTCCAGGAGGTCTTCGGCAGCGGCACCGCCGCCGTGATCAGCCCCGTGGGCGAACTGAAATGGGAAGATAAGGTCATGGTGATCAACAATAATGAGATCGGCCCCGTGGCCCGCTATGCCTATGATACCTTAACCGGCATCCAGTGGGGCCGCATCCCCGGCCCCGAGGGATGGGTCAGAGAGGTCTGCCGGATCTGAAATTGAAATAGTCTTAGTGAAGTTTGTACGCCCCTGGGAAAAACCCGGGGGCGATTATTTGTCTCATTTTGCCACATATTGTAGCATGCCTTCGATCCTCCGCTCCTTGTTCCTAAGGGGATTTTTTGTTATACTTTTTCTGGCAGAAGGGTATAGGCCCGAAAGGAGCCCTATGCCGAAATCAAAATGGCTGATCATCATCCTGGCCTGCCTTTTACTGGTGGGCGGGGTTTTTTATTGGCAAAAAAACGGATCGGGCCCCGCACCGGAGCCCCTTAGGGAAAGCGAAGAAGCCTGGATCCCCGCCACGGAGCCTCTGCTGGTGAATATCAATACGGCGGATCTTAAGGAATTGGACAAGCTGCCGGGCATCGGCCCCGGAAAGGCCGCCGCCATTATCGCCTTCCGGGAAGCTCACGGGCCCTTTCAGAGCATTGAAGAACTGATGCTGGTGCCGGGCATCAAGGAGGCCACCTTTGCCCGGCTGGAGCCCTATGTCACGGACTGAGGGCGGGGTGGGGAAGGCCCTCCTGAACCTGAAGGAAAAACGGCTGCAGCGGCCCCTGGTCTTTCTGGCCCTTCTCTGGCTATTGCTGCTGATCGTTCTGAGCCTTCTGGGGCTGCCCCTTCGGGGGGCCAGGCCTGCGGAGCGATGGACCCGGGCCCAGCCGGAGCAGGCGGCTTTGGGGCTTCTACGGGGCCGGGTACTGGAGCTTTCCGAAAACAGCCGGGGCTGGAGCATTTTGCTGGAGGGGGCGGAATTTACCCCCCAGGGCCTGGATGAGGCACTACAGGCGGGCCGGGTGCTGGTTTATTTCCCTAAGGGAGAGGATATCCGGCCCGGTAATATCCTGCTTTTTGTGGGAAAACTTGCCTTTTTTGAGGGGGCGGACAATCCGGGGCAGTTCGATTCAAAGGCCTATTATCTTTCTCTGGATATGGCCCTGTTTATGGAGGCAGAGGCCATGATGAAGGAGGCGGAGGGGCAGGCCCCTCTTCGCCGGGCCGCATTGCAGGTCCGCACCTTTCTTCGGGCGGGGCTCCGGCAGGTCCACCCCCAGGAGGAGGCCGGGATCCTTTCTGCCATGATCCTGGGGGACAGGAGCGATTTATCCCCGGAGATCCAGACCCTATACCAGGGGGCCGGCCTGTCCCATATCCTTTCGGTAAGCGGGCTCCATGTGAGCTTTTGGGCCCTGCTTTTGGGCCGGGGGGGCGGCTGGCTTCTGTCCTTTATTCCTCCCGGGGGCAAAAGGGGCCGCCGGCTTTTTGGGCTGCTGCGCTTTTTACTAGTGGGGACCGCCCTGGGCTTTTATATGCTTATGAGCGGCGGCCGGATCCCGGTGCGCCGGGCGGGGCTCATGGCTCTTTTGGCCCAGCTGGCCCGGGGGGCCGGCTTCTCCTATGATCTGCCTTCAGCCCTGGCCCTGTCGGCTTTAACGGTGCTGATTCCCTATCCCTACGCTCTGTTTCAATCCTCCTTCCAGCTTTCCTTCGGCTGTATTTGGCTGCTGGGAGTCCTGCTGCCGGTGCTGCTGGAAAGGCTTCGCTGCGAATCCTCCGGGGCCCGGGCTTTGATGGTGCCCGTGAGCTTGCAAATGGGGATGCTGCCCTTCACTCTCCATCATTATTATTGCTTCTACCCCTATGCCGTGCCGGTCAATCTGCTGGTGGTGCCCCTGGCGGGCTTTATCATGGCCGGGGGTCTTTTCAGCGCCCTGGCGGCCAGGGTTTTTCTGCCGGCGGGCATGATCCTGGGAGGCCCGGTCTTTTATTTGCTAAGGGGGATTCGTCTGCTGTGTGAGGGTCTGGCTTCCCTGCCCTTAAGTACCATGGTGCTGGGCCATCCGGACCGGGCCCAGACGGCCCTGTACCTTCTTTTGGTGACTGGCGGCCTGTTTTTGAGCTTTCGGATTAGGCGGCGGGAATGGCTTAGGGCTGCTCTCTCCTTAAAGGAGAGTCGGCAGAGCCGCCTGAGCCGAAACATCCAAAATATCCGAAAAACCGCCCTTTTCCTGTATTTCTGGACCCTGGGGGCGGCGGTGGTCTTTTTGATCCGGCCTCCGGGGGAATTGCGGATCACGGCCCTGGCCGTGGGCCAGGGAGACTGTCTGCTCATAGAGCTGCCCGGAGGCGTAAATTATTTGGTGGATCCCGGGGGCGGATCCGCCTCCTCAGGGGAGCGGATCATTTTGCCCTACCTGCGCTATGCGGGGATCAGACGGCTGGAATATGTCATTGTCAGCCATCCGGACCGGGATCATATTAACGGCCTGGAAGCCCTGGTGGAGGACCCTTTTTTGGAGCTGGGGGGGCTGCTGCTGCCCTACAGCTATCACGGGTCGGAAAAGCAGGAGGCCCTGGAAGAAATGGCCCGGGAAAGGCAGCTGAATGTATTTCTGGCCGGGGCCGGGGACAGCTGGAGCCGGGGAGAGGCCTCCTTTCAGGTGCTGTATCCCGGTTCCATTCCTTTGGAGGAAGCGGAGAATAATGATTCCCTGGTGATCCTTTTTAGGCGGGGGGATTTCAGCCTGCTGCTCACGGGGGATCTGGGAGAAAGCGGCGAAGAGCAGATCATCAGGCATTATGGGGCGCAGCTTCAGGGGATCAGCTGTTTGAAGGTGGCCCATCACGGATCCCGCTACAGCAGCTCGGCGGCATTTCTGGCCCTGATCCGGCCCGCACTGGCCCTGATTTCTTGCGGCAAAAACAACCGCTACGGCCATCCCGCCACGGAAACCCTCGAAAGGCTGGAGACGGTGGGGGCCCGCTGTCTCCGAACAGATCGACAGGGGGCTTTATGTATCAAGGTCCCGGAAAATGACCCCCTTATCATTCAGACTTATCATTCAAATGTGGAGGAACAATCAATGGATAAAGAGCACAAAACCAATCGGAATACCTGGATCGTCTGCGGCATCATTCTGCTTTTGGCCCTGGCCCTGGGTTTGATTTTGCTGCGCCGGGGGCCGGAGGATCTGCCGGAACTCCAGCAAAGCAGCTTTGCCGGGGAAAGCGAATCAGAGGCCTTGTCTGCGACTGCCAGCCTCCCCTCTGGCCCTGCCGGGGAAAGCAGCGGCCAGGCGGAAAGCTGGCCCGTTACGGTGCCGGCCAGTGCCACTGCGGCAGATACCCTGCCCGGGGAAAGCCTGCCGGAGGGGGTGCATCGAAACGGAGGCCGGGCCTGTCCCGAAAAGGACCCGGGCCAGGAGGGATTCAGCCTGTCTTTGGAAATGACAGACCGGCTTTACAGCCTTTTTATGTCGGAAATCACCAATAATACGGAGGAATCGGACCCCTTCCGCAGCATCAGCCCCGAACTGAAGGAGGAATTGGATGCCCTTTGCCGAAAATTCGTGGCGGGGGAGATCAATCAGGAGGCCCTGGGGGATGCCTTAAAAGGCCGCGCCTTCTCCTGGCCCTCGGATCCTTATCAGCTGGTCCACGAATTGGGAGAGCCCGGGGTCAATTGCTATATTTTCAGCGGCAGCGATATGGAGCTGGCCCGTCAGCGGATCCTGATGACCAACCGTCAGGGACGGCATTATCTCTTCTTGGCGGTTTACTGTGATAAAGAGGCGGCCCGGGTGCGGATTTACATGATCAACGCTTTGATTTATTGAATAATTGCCATGACAAGCCAGCTATGATACAATGGGACGGTTAGGAGGTGACGGCTATGTATTGTTTTCACTGCGGACAACGTCTGGCGCAGGGTATACGTCATTGTCCCAATTGTGGGAAAACGATTTTTTATGATGAGACGGGGGCTCTGGATGAGCAGGAGGCCCGACAGGAAACGGAGGCTGCCGACGGATCCCAGCATTACAGCTATGATGATCCCTATCGGAATGGCAGTAATCAGAATTCCTATTATCAGAACCAGTACCAGTCGGGCTCGTATAATTCGGGACAATACAATTATGCCAACAGCTATCAGCCGCCTCAGCCCAATGGGAGGGATACCTTCGCCCTGATTTCTTTGATTTCGTCCATTTGTGCCCTGGTGAGCTGCTGTGTGCCTTACATAGGCCTGCCGGCCTCCATCGTGGGTGTAGTTTGCGGCATCCTGGGTCTGAAGGGCAGACTTCGTAAAAATATGGCTCTGGCCGGCCTGATTATAAGTGTTCTGGCCCTGGTGATTAACGGCTTATTGCTGGCTGCGGTGATTATGGCCGCCAGTAATCCTGAGATGTTGGCGGAGTACTATTCCCAGTGGGGTTCCCAACCTTTCATCATGCCCGATGGCATCTAAGATACGGTAAGGAGGAGGTCCATGGGCTTTGTCTGGGCGCTGTTGGGTTTGGCCTGTCTGTTGGTATTCGGCTGGCCTCTGCGCGTAAATATTCTAAACCCGGGAAATGCCCTGGGCCTTTTTGTGGGCTTTCTGCTGATCCTTTACGGCATTTTCCGGACAAAACTGCCTGAAAAGCTTCGGCGGATCCTGGGAATTCTGGGACTGACCGGCTTGGTTCTGACGGTGGTGGCCGGTTTTTTTATCCTTCGGCAAAGCCGCCAGCAGCCCCAGGAAGTCGGGACTCTCATTGTGCTGGGCTGCGGCGTCAAGGGGGAAAGACCCTCCCTGATGCTGCGTCTTCGCATTGAGGCCGCTGCTGATTATCTGAAAGAGCACCCGGATATGCCGGTGGTCTGCTCCGGGGGCCAGGGACCCGGGGAAAACATCAGCGAGGCCCTTTGCATTGCCCGGGAATTAAAGGCTCTGGGCATATCGGAAGAGCGTATATATCTGGAAGACCGATCCACCTCCACCAGCGAAAACCTGTCTTTTTCCCTGGAAGTGATTCGGCAGGAGGGCCTGTCGGAATCCCTGCTGGTGGTCAGCAATGATTTTCATCTTTACCGGGCCGGACATATGGCCCGGCGCCTGGGGCTGTCGGTTCAGACCTTGTCTGCCCCTTCCCCGGGGTATCTGTATCCCACCTTCTTTTTGCGGGAGTGCCTGGCGGTTTATAAGGAATGGATTATCCCCGACCCTCTGTAGGGCGGAAGGAAAGGAGATAAAAAATGAAAAAAGCGATTCATACGGACAAGGCTCCGGCGGCCATCGGCCCCTATTCCCAGGGCGTGAAAGCCGGGGATCTGATTTTTGTATCCGGCCAGCTGCCGGTGGACCCGGCCACAGGGGCTTTTGCGGGGGAGGATATCGAAAGCCAGACCCGGCAGAGCCTGGAAAATCTGAAGGCCATTTTAGAAGCGGCGGGCTCCGGCCTTGATAAGGTCGTTAAAACCAATGTCTATCTGGCGGACATGGGAGATTTTGCCGCCATGAACGGCATTTATGCCCAGTACTTTTCGGAACCCTTCCCCGCCCGGGCGGCGGTGGAGGTGGCCCGGCTTCCCAAGGATGCCCGGGTGGAGATCGAGTGCGTTGCCCTGGTTCAGAACTGAATACAATCCATTGCAGAAGGAGGTAAACCATGCAGAATTTCAAACATCATATTCCCACCAAGGTTTATTTCGGACAGGGCGCCCTATCCAATCTTCAGGAAGCCCTGGCTCCCTACGGGAAAAAGCTGCTTTTGGCTTACGGCGGGGGCTCTGTAAAGAAAAGCGGTCTCTATGATGAGATTATGACGGTTCTCCGTCAGGAGGCTTATGAGGTGACAGAGCTATCCGGTATCGATCCCAACCCCCGGATCGAATCGGTGGAAGAGGGGGTCCGCCTGTGCCGGGAAAAGAATATCGAAGTAATTCTGGCGGTGGGAGGCGGCAGCACCATTGACTGCGCCAAGGCCGTGGCCGCCGGAGTATTTTATGAGGGAGATCTTTGGGACATGGTTTCCCAGGGGGGCAGCCGGGGGCCCTTTCTGCCTTTGGCAGCGGTGCTGACCCTTAGCGCCACCGGCTCGGAATTCGATCCCATGGCGGTTATCAGCAATCTGAAAACCAGAGAGAAGAAGGGGGCCCGCTTTGATTACCCGGCGGTTTCCATTTGCGACCCCAGCCTGAGCTTTACGGTGCCGCCCCTGCAAACCGCCTCCGGCTCGGCGGATATTATGAGTCATATTATGGAGGATTATTTTGCCCGGGAAATGGACTGCGACTTTTCCGAGGAATTGGCGGAGACCATTTTGCGTTCCGTGATGAAGAATTGCCCCGTGGCCCTGAAGGAGCCGGATAATTACCAGGCTCGCGCCAACCTGATGCTGAATTCCTCCCTGGCCTGCTCCGGCATTCCCTCCTACGGAAAGGATTTCAGCGGCTGGGCGGTCCATGCCATGGAGCATGAGCTTTCCGCCTTTTATGATATTACACACGGGGTAGGGTTGGCCATTTTGACCCCTCGCTGGCTGCGGCATATTCTGGCTAAGGATCCCTCCATTACGCCTCGACTGGTCCGCTTTGCGGAAAAGGTCTTCGGACTTTCCGGGGACGACAAAAATCTTCTGGCCCGGCAGGGGATAGACGCTCTGGAAGCGTATTTCGTTTCCACGGGTCTGCCCATGGGGCTGGAGGATCTGGGCATCGGCCGGGAGCATTTTGAGGATATGGCAGAGCATGTGTGCCGAAGCGGCCGGCTGGCCCGTGCCTATGTACCCCTGGGCAAGGAGGATGTGATAGCCATTTTCGAGGCCTGCCTTTCCGCCCCCGCCTAAAGCCGTGCCATGATTCATAAGCGCTGGGGCTGGTAATCCCGGCTGCTTCGTTTCATAAAAGGCCCAACAGGGCCTTTTATGGCATAAGAAGGTGAAGGTCTATAAAAGGATAAAACTGTTATGATGAATAAGGATGTAAT
>CACZSB010000098.1 GCA_902783765.1 uncultured Lachnospiraceae bacterium | reverse complement strand
TCAAAACATAGGAAAAATCAAGCTTTTTCGAACTCATACGGTTTTCTACGAACTCCCAGAAAACGGCCGATTTCCCGCTCCTAAGCGAAAGGCCGCGCGTTCGAATCGCGCCGGGAACGCGAGAAAAAGCCCGGAAAATCAATGATTCCAGATATTCCGGGTTTTTATATTCTGGGAGCATAGTAGCTTCATGGAAGATTTCGATTCTCTCGTTTTCTATGTATAGAATGAATCAAGTGAAGGTGTTAAACATCAATATATTCCGCATCGATTATCTCGCCAGACAGGATACTTTCAACAACTTTGTTTTCTGCCTCTGTTGAAATGTGTTCGGGGTTTGAGAGCATTGTGTCAGAAAGCGCATTTTTAAGTCGTTCACAACATGGTTTGAAAATGACGAATGTCAGACCGCCACCGATTACGCCGCCAACAACAGGAATTGCTTTTTTAACTGAACCGGCAAAAATGCCCCTGGTCAACTTGACCCCGAACCATTTCATTATTTTCTTTACAAAGGGATAGAAAGCCCCTTTTGTTAAAGCTGTATTAAGGAGTTTTTTCTCCACTCCGGTTGCGAGTGCTTTAGCAAGCCCCTTGATAGCGTTATTAGCACCAGCAACACTGTTCATTATGCCGAGGCAAAGAACAAGTTGGTTTATTGTTTCACTATCTATCAGGAGACCTTTTGTATTGTCAATGCTAATGTCCGGAAACCCATAAAGGTATAGCAGTTTTTGAGCCACTCTCAAGGTACATCCATAGTATTGAATGATATCTGCAGGAATAGTTGCAGCCATTGCCCATCCGCCAGGTAAACCGAGTGCTGTGGAAATGCCCGAGACACAGGTGCGCTCTAACTTAATCGTGGCATTCGCAAGTTTATCAACTTCTTCTTTGGAGATACCCGCCTTTGCTGGAGTTGTGGCAATAGCTTTGTCAATGATTTCTTGAGGATGATTTTTATAAAGCTCTTTCTTGAGAAATTCATCTCTGTGAATGTGTACGCCAGGGGTCTTCATTGCAAGAATAATAATATCAAAGATATCTACCTGACCATCCTTGTTTTGATCCAAGACATCTATCGTAGAGTCCTTTATAGTTGCAACAGCTTTAGATACATAATTACCAGCGCGTTTTGTTTGCTTGTCTTTGACGATTTCATCGGATTTGCTCATATCATCACCTCAAATGTAGTATATTATCTACGCCCACTCAAAATTATCCTTCCCGGCGCCGATTTCAAAATGGAATTTTACAATGCCCAAGTCGATTTTGAGGCAGGGCCCGATCCCACTGGTTTTGATGGCGACTTTATTTCCCTGCCGGCTGATCCGGAACTTCTGTTGATTGATGGCGGTGGGGGCCAAAAGCGCCGCCTCGATCCCCTCTCTGTACCAATCCGGCGCATCAGGGGCATAATCGCTTATCTGAGCAGCCCTCTTGCTCTTCCGGGCTGATCCCTGTGTGGCTCCATAGCCCAGGCTGATCAGAATCACTTCTTTTTCCCCGGGCAGGATCACCGACCTGCTTTTTCCGCGGGACAGAGCTGTCCAGCAAGTATTTAGCCCAAGCTCCTGGGCTTTCAGCACGATCATTTCCCCGTAGTAACCGGCCTTTTCCTCCAGTTCGCTTCCCTTCGGCCCCACCAGGGCAATATAATTCCTAACATTCTCAAAGTGACCATAATGAGCCATACGGGTATTATAGCAAGCCGGCTCGTCATATATCAGCTGGATATGCATCCCGCCGGCGGCATTGATAGATATTACATATGAATCCAGCGCCTGCCGTATATTCTCCGGAATCGGCTTGTCCAGATATTGCCGGACGCTGTGCCTGTCTCTCATGGCCTGGCTAATTGGCATAATATTTTCCTCCTGGGTGATTTGTCTCTGTCGAATTAAAGGGGATGCCTTAGCTTATCATAGGCACCAGCCAAAATCCCAGGCCCAGATGGATCAGAAGCAGCAAAGGCAAACCGTAGCGGAAATACCAATGCTTCGTTTTATGGCGGAAAAGGTGCATGCCACAGATTGCGCCCAAGCTGCCCCCTAAAATGGCCGCCCCAAACAGGGTCTTTTCCGAAATGCGCCAGGCCTCCTTTTTGGCCCGCCCCTTGTCTGCCCCAAAAAGGAAAAAGGCAATTATATTGATCAAAATCAGCCAGATAATCAATGCTATTTTTATATTCGGTCCCATACAAGATGAATAACATGTTATAAAAAAATCGTCAAGAAAGAAATGCGCCGGCCAAAAAGTTGTGTAACTCTACCCTACGCGCATACCCTATGATAAAATAATGCTGTGGGTTAAGTGTGTAAACATGGATTTGTAGATAAGGAGCTGACTATGAACATAGATACCACTATAATCTTGAGATGATTTATAAAGCTGGTCCAGATAAACTATATGATAGCATTATCAAGGAGTAAATGGTATGCATTTCGGAATACCAACACAAATCGAAGCCCGAATTATTGAAGAAAAGATAGGAAGATTATTCTCCGTGAAAAAGCCCTTCTCAGAGCATCTAACCAAGTGGGAGGATAATCTTTTGCCGGACAAATATGATCACAATTCTTTTGAATACTCAGGGCAACCATCAAGGGAAGAATTCCAAATGGCTTTGAATTATCAAAGGGAACTTGGCGCCAACTTCCTAAAACTCGAAGGCGATGAGCCGCTTGCTGACAGCTTTGGGCTTGAGGCTGGAATAACCGCAACTATGGTTTTAACAGATAGAGATATCAAGTGGAAAACAAATGATGTTCTAATATTTAAAACTCCCCCGATATCAGAACTACAGGAGTTAGAG
>CACZSB010000097.1 GCA_902783765.1 uncultured Lachnospiraceae bacterium | reverse complement strand
TGCCCCGGCCCCTGCTTCGGCGGTGTTGTCCGGTGTTATCACCAAGATGGGTGTGCTGGCAATCGTACGCGTTATGTACTATATGGTGGGTGTCGACTTCTTAAGGGGCACCTGGGTACAGTATGTGTTGCTGGGTCTGACATTGTATACGGTCTTTATGGGATCCATGCTGGCGTTCAAGGAAAAGCTGTTCAAGAAGCGCCTGGCCTATTCTTCGGTATCCCAGGTGTCCTATGTGCTGTTCGGCCTGATGACGATGCACCCGATCGGTTTTGTGGGTGCGTGCCTACACATTGTGGCCCACGCCGTGGTCAAGAACATCCTGTTCTTAAGCGCCGGCGCGGTCATCTACAAGACGCACAAGACCTATGTGACGGAGTTAAAGGGCATCGGAAAGGAGATGCCGATCACGATCTGGTGCTATTCCCTGGCATCCATCGCCCTGGTCGGTATTCCGCCCACGGGAGGCTTTGAGAGCAAATGGTATCTGGCCATGGGCGCTCTAAACAGCAATATCGGGTTCTTCTCGTACCTGGGCCCTGCCGTGCTGCTGACATCCGCATTCCTGACGGCAGGATACCTCCTTCCGATCATGGCAAAGGGATTTTTCCCCGGTGACAACTATCCGTACGACCAGATGGTGCACACGGAGCCCAATGCCTACATGACGGTGCCGTTGATTATTCTGACGGTGATAGCGGTTGCAAGCGGTATCTTCTGCAACCCCCTGATTAATTGCTTCCAGGGGATTGCCGGAACGATCTTCTAGAACATGAGAGGGGAGACTATATGAGTGTTTTATTATTAATACCGGTTTTACTTC
This sequence comes from uncultured Lachnospiraceae bacterium, assembly GCA_902783765.1. Classification (GTDB taxonomy): domain Bacteria; phylum Bacillota; class Clostridia; order Lachnospirales; family Lachnospiraceae; genus UBA6987. The sequence goes on along the minus strand of CACZSB010000097.1, from coordinate 16,745 downwards.
CCATCATTGCTGGCGTTCTGGTGCTGAAGAAGGGCTTTAAGGCGCGCAAGGCCAGAGAGCAGTTTGTATCAGTGGCCGTGATCGGCAATGCCGTGATCGTGCTGTTGCTGTCCCTGTTTATGCGGGGTGCGGAATTAAGCCTTATTCCGCTGGTACCGGGCAATCCGATCATGTTCCGGATCGACACCATGGGAGGGATGTTTGCGTCCCTTGTGAGTATGTTGTGGATTCTCTGCATTTACTATGCCTTTGAATACATGACCCACGAGGGCGGCGAAAACAGATTCTTTGCCTTTTATGTCATGGCCTTCGGTATCATGATGGGAATCAGTTTTGCGGGTAATCTTATCACCCTTTACCTGTTTTACGAATTGCTGACATTGATCACGGTTCCGCTGGTGATCCACAATGAATCAAAGGCATCCACAACGGCTGCCCGGATCTACCTGATTTTCTCGATTTCGGGCGCCACAATCGCGTTGATGGGCATTGCCATCATTGCCCTGACGGGGGGCACAACGGCCTTTGTGCCGGGCGGCGCATTAACCAGCGTGGCGGCGGGCGCCAGCGCCATCCAGATCGCCTATGTGCTCTGCTTCTTCGGCTTCGGCGTCAAGAGCGCGATTATGCCCTTCCACGCATGGCTGCCCACGGCTTCCGTGGCACCGACGCCGGTGTCCGCACTGCTGCACGCGGTGGCGGTGGTCAAAGCGGGTGTGTTCGCAGTCGCCCGTGTGACCTACTTCTCCATCGGAACCGATCTGTTATCGGGAACGACAGCACAGTCCATCGCGCTGGCAGCCAGCCTGGTCACCATCCTGTACGGCTCGGCGATGGCGCTGATGCAGAAACATTTAAAGAGACGGCTTGCATATTCCACCGTTTCCCAGCTGTCCTACATCCTCTTCGGGCTGGCACTGATGAGCCAGGAAGGATATCTCGGCGGCATGCTGCATCTGGTGGGACACGCCATCGTCAAGATCACGCTCTTCCTGTGCGCGGGCGCTATCCTCTACAAAACGCACAGAGAGTATGTCTGGGAACTGAAGGGGATCGGCAAGGCCATGCCCGTGACGATGGTCGTCTTTACCGTGGCGTCCTTCGCCCTGGTGGGCATTCCGCCGCTGCCCGGGTTCTTCAGCAAGTGGTTTTTAACCTCGGCCGCGTTTAAGAGCGGCAATAACATGATTGCGTTTTCCGGTACGGTGATACTGGCCGTATCTGCGCTGCTGACTGCGATTTATCTGTTCAGCATCTGCGTGAATGCATTCATTCCCGGCAAAGGGTTTGATGCCCAGCAGGCAAACAAGGGCGTCAGGGACCCGAACCGTTACATGACGGTGCCGCTGATTATCCTTGCCGTGGCGATTGTGGCATTTTGTATCTTTGTGGAACCGATCATGAAGATCGCTGTACTGTAACAGGCGCGCAGAAAGGGGGTAAAACCTTGAACGGAAATATGTTTTTACCATTTTTGGTTTTCTGGCCGATGATAGGCGCACTGTGCAGTTATCTGGTCGGGCGGAAAAACAAAAACATGAGAGATTACCTTGCGGATGGTGTTACCGCTGTGGAATTTCTTGTGGCGATTTATATGGCTGTGGTTGTGCTCTCAGGCGGGACACAATATTTCTCGGTGCCCTTCTGGGGACACGGGGACGGCCTGCTCTTCGAGATGGACGGATTCCGCAGCATTTATGCCATTATCACAACGCTGATGTGGCTGTGCACGACGATCTTCTCGAAGGAATACTTCGCCCATTACCGCAACCGCAACCGCTATTATCTCTTCATGTTGCTGACGGAAGGCGCCACAGTGGCGGTGTTCATCTCCGGTGACATCCTGACGCTGTTCACCTTCTTTGAAATCATGGCGTTTACATCTTATGTTATGGTTATCCATGACGAAAAGCCTGGCGCGCAGAGAGCCTCGGAGACCTACACCTATCTGAATGTCTTCGGCGGTTTGGTCACGCTGATGGGTATCTTCCTTTTGTATCACACCATTGGTACCTTAAAGATCGATCTGATCAAGGATGCCTGCGCGGCCGTGGAAAACAAGGCACCGCTGTATTGGGCGGCCGGACTCATGATCGTGGGATTCGGCGGTAAATCCGGTATGTTCCCGCTGCATGTGTGGCTGCCGAAAGCGCACCCTGTGGCACCCGCCCCGGCATCGGCTCTTTTGTCGGGTGTTCTTACCAAGACCGGTGTGTACGGTATCATCATCATCTCTGCACACATGCTCTTTGGTGACTGGGTATGGGGCTGCGTGCTGTTAGGAATCGCCGTCATCACCATGTTCGGCGGCGCGTTCCTGGCCCTGTTCTCCGTCGATTTAAAACGGACACTGGCCTGTTCCTCCATGTCGCAGATCGGATTCATCTTAACGGCCATCGCCATGCAGTGTGTTCTGATGGGCAAGGAAGAAACCATGCAGTATCACTTCTACGCACAGCAGGGTGCCGTGTTGCACATGATGAACCACTCGCTGATCAAGCTCGTGCTGTTCATGGCGGCAGGTGTTGTCTATATGAACCTGCACCAGCTCGATCTGAACGAAGTGCGCGGCTTCGGCTACCGCAAACCGCTTTTGAAGTTCATCTTCGGTATGGGTGTTCTGGCAATCATTGGTATGCCCCTCTGGAGCGGTTATGTTTCCAAAACACTGATCCACGAATCCATTGTGGAACGAATTTGGACATACCATGACTTTGAGTTTGCGGCCCATGTCTTCCGAATCGTGGAAAGTATCTTTACATTGACCGGCGGTCTGACGACGGCCTATATGACTAAGATCTACATCTGTGTCTTCTGGGAGAAAAACCCTTACAAGCAGGACAAGATGGACAGTTCCAACAAGAAGTACATGAACAAGGCCAGTGCCATCACGCTGACCGCATGCTCGCTGATCCTTCCGGTGCTGGGCATGACGCTTTACAAGACGATGATTCCCATTTCCGAACACGCTGCCGGCTTCTTCTACATGACCGGGCATCCCCACAAAGTGCATTTCTTCGAGTGGGCCTGCATCCGCGGTGCGGTGGCGTCCCTGGCCATCGGAGCGATCCTCTACATCTTTGTTGTGCGCGGGTGCCTGATGTCCAAGGACGAGAACGGCAAGAAGGTTTACATCAATGCCTGGCCGCGTCTGGTGGATATCGAGGACAGAATTTACCGTCCGCTGATGGTGGGCGTACTGCCCTTCATCGGTGCCTTCGTTACCCGCACCATCGGCTCCATCGTGGAGGTGATCGGCCGGGTCGGGTACAAAGTGTATTGGAAGATTGCCGACTTCTATATGGCGCACAAGCCCAATGCGCACAACTTTATTGAGAAGTCCAAGGAGTGGTATCCCAAGCACAAGATCGATGAGAAGAAGATGTATGCCTTCCTCCGGTCCGAGTATGACAACTCCGATATCGAAGGATGGGACAAGCACGAGGACAATCGTACGGTCACCCCGCTGGAGCGTATCCCGATTATCGACGACATCGAGGACGCAAGAGACAAAGGATTTACAATCCCGGCGTTTTATAAGCTGTTTGATCGCTTTACGGGGAATTTCGGTGACGGCGAAGATGCGTCAAGCGGCCTTAGCACATTGCTGAGACAGACCATGTCTTACGGTCTGCTCGTCTTTGCGGTGGCGCTGCTGTTGGTTGTGGCATATGTGATACTCGTGGCACTGTAGGACAAAGAAACGGAGGAGATTCAAATGAGTACAAGCGAAAACAAAGTGGAGATCGTGCCGGTCGGTAATGTTCTGAGGGCCATTGTGTTCATCGGGCTCGGCCTTGTATCGATCATCATGGGTCTTGTGCTGACACCTTCCATGGAAGGGATCATGGAAGGGTTTAAGGCACAGCAGTCGGCAACGGGGCTGTTGGATATAAACACCTTTGCGGTTGTGGGCGAGAATATCGGCGTACCGTTTATCAATGCGGGCATCCTGCTGATTTTCGTCATGCTGAGTTATCTGATGACGAAGACCACAATCAACGGCGGTTCGATTGCCGCGGCATTTATGGTGTTCGGCTTCGGTTTCTGCGGCAAGACACTTTGGAATGTGTGGCCCCTGTTTCTGGGTGTGGTTCTGCACGGCCTTGCCAACAAGAAAAAGATTAACACCGTGACGGGACTCGGCTGGTTTGCGGCGGCCTTATCCCCGATGGTAAGCATTATTACCCTGTACATCCGGCCTGACGGTTCCAGCAACACGGCCATGGGCGCAGAGAAGCTCTTTACGGCCGGCGGTATTGCCCTTGCCATCATCATCGGTCTGATTGCCGGTTATCTGGTGGGGGTCTTCGCAAGCTTCCTGCCGGAAAAACACACGGGGCTTACCCTGTACAATGCCGGTTTCGCGGCAGGTCTGACGGGTTTACTGATTTTTGCCATCATGAAAGTGATCGGTCTTGGCCATACATCCAGCGGTCCCTTCCATGAATATCCCAACATCGCAAACGGCAAACTGGTGGCATGCATCGTGGTGGCTCTGGTCTACCTGATCATCTGCGGTCTTCTGATTACGGCGAAGGAATGTGCCCACATCGATCGCGTTGTGGCGCACAAGTATTCCGGAAGTGCCGTGGAACAGTTCGGCTTCGGTCCGACCCTTGTCAACATGGGTATTTGCGGCTTTGGCTGTCTGCTCTACTTTGTGCTGACCACCACAGCCAACGCCCACGGACCCCTTTTTGCCTGTCTGTTCACGGTGGTAGGCTTTGCCTCCAACGGCATTTCGATCCGCACCATGGCGCCGATTATGGCGGGTGTCTACTGCACCAGTTTTGTGCTGGCCAGCATTCAGGCCCTCCTGGCGGGCACCCCTGTTCTGGAAACCGCTTTTGCCTATGTGGGATCGAAAAACATGCTGATCGCGGCAGTCTTCGGCTGCGGTATGGCACCGGTTGTCTATCGACACGGTGCAGTGGTCGGCTTCTTCGCCGGAATGGTACACAGCATTCTGGTACCGAATATCGGCGTTTTGCACGGCTGGATGAATCTGTACAACAACGGTTTCTGTCTGGGACTGGTGGTCACATTCTTTGTACCGGCCATTCTGATCCTGCTGCATAAAAAGCAGAAGGAATGACGAAAAAGGAAGTATCGGACAATACGTACGGGAGCGCCTGTGCGAAAAAAAGAGTGATGGGAAAGGAGGTATCAGGCAATACGCACGGGAAGGCCTGTGCGCAAAGAGGAAGGTTATCAGCTGATAAAGAACCAAATGACACTGACAACAATGCAAACAAAAAATGAAAAGGAGAACAATATGAACTTACACGATCCAGCAGTGAAGATAACGGATGCGGAGCAGGCACTCCAGTTTCTGAAAGAGGGCAATGCCCGTTTCGTCAGCGGTGAGCTTTCCGCGAAGGACAACTATGCGGATATCCGCAACACGCACTCCGGCGGCCAGAAGCCTTTTGCTATCGTACTGTGCTGTGCCGACAGCCGTGTGGCACCGGAAATCTATTTCGACCAGAAACTGGGTGATATCTTTGTCATCCGCAATGCAGGCAATGTGGTGGACGATGTGGTGCTGGGCTCCATTGAATACGGCGCGGAACACCTGGGCAGCCCCCTGGTGGTTGTTGTGGGCCACACCAACTGCGGCGCCGTAACGGCGGCGGTGGAAGGCGGCGAGGTCCCGCCGAACATCGGTGCAATCGTGAAGAAGATCCAGCCCTCCGTGGGCGGCAACAGCGTTGTCAATACAGTGGCGAAGATCAACGCAAAGGCCATGGCAGACGAAATCAGCGCCGATGAAATCATCAAGCACCTTGGCACGAAGGTTGTGCCGGCGATCTATGACATTACCACCGGAGAGGTAATCTGGCTCTAAAACAGGATACTCTTCAGACACCTTCCTTTTAACAATCGGGCGGCTGTAGACTCTACAGTCGCCCTGTGTTATTTCTACGGAAAAAGGCATAGGCATCTATAGGGCGATTCCATTATGGATCTCAATAGTGGAAGAGGCGGTTCGTGAAGATAATGGAAATAGTTAAAAAAAGGATACTAATTTAAGGAATCGGGAATAAGTTTTACGAAATTAAACAAAGAGAAAGCCTGGAACAAACTTTACGAATCCAGGCGACGCCTTTTTTTCTCATAATTTTAAAAAGTGCTTGCATTTTTCACGAATACTTATTATTATGTACAAGAAAAAAACGTGATTTGGAATAACTGAGGACGCAGTTGTTCCGAGGGAAGAGGAGGAAAACGTATGATTAGTTTCCTGGTTTGTTTTGCCATCTTGATCTGTGGCTACCTGTTCTACGGTAAAATGGTTGACCGTATCATGAGCCCCGACGATCGGGAGACCCCCGCCGTTGCCATCAATGACGGTGTGGACTATGTGGTAATGCCTCAGTGGAAGCTGTTCCTGGTACAGCTGCTGAACATTGCCGGTTTGGGCCCGATTTTCGGTGCGCTTTCCGGTGCCATCTGGGGCCCCGTGGTATTCCTGTGGATTACCTTCGGTACTGTTTTCGCCGGCGCTGTGCACGACTACTTTGCCGGTATGTTGTCCGAGCGGAATAACGGCGCTTCCATTTCCGAAGTGACAGGTATTTACCTGGGCGGCGGCATGAAGAACGTCATGCGTGTTTTCTCCGTTATTTTGCTGATCATGGTTGGTACTGTGTTCGCCGTGGGCCCCGCCGGTCTGCTGGTGACCCTGCTTAAAAACAGCGGTGTTACCACTGAGTTCCTGCTGAAGCCTGCTTTCTGGCTGGCTATCATCCTGATTTATTACTTCATTGCCACCTTCGTGTCCGTGGATAAGATCATCGGCAAGATTTACCCTATCTTCGGTATCTGCTTGATTATCATGGCGGTTGGCGTGGGTATCGGTACCCTCACCAGCGGTAAGCCTATGCCTGAAATCTGGGCCAACTTCACCAACATGCACCCGAAGGCAACCCCTATCTGGGCCTTCATGTTTATCACCGTGGCCTGCGGTGCTATTTCCGGCTTCCATGCCACCCAGTCTCCTTTGATGGCCCGCTGCTTAAAGAGCGAGCGTCAGGGCCGCAGCGTATTCTACGGCGCCATGGTTGCTGAAGGCCTTATCGCCCTGATCTGGGCGGCTGCCGGCGTGACCCTGCTGGGCGTGGAAAAGCTGAACGAAATGGGCGGCGGCAATGCCACTTCGGTTTACACCATCTGCACCACCACCATGGGAACCATCGGTACCATTCTGGCCATGCTGGGCGTTATTGCCTGCCCTATCACCTCCGGTGATACCGCGTTCCGTTCCGCTCGTCTGACCATTGCTGACTGGTTCAAGCTGGATCTGGGCAAATGGCAGACCCGTCTGGCCCTGTGCGTGCCCGTGCTGGGCGTAGGTGCCATCCTGGGCTTCGGCAACACCCTGGGCAAAATTGACTACCAGATTATCTGGCGTTACTTCAGCTGGTCCAACCAGACCCTGGCCATGATCGTGCTGTGGGCTGGTGCCATGTACCTGGCTCAGAACAAGAAGAATTACTGGATCTGCGCTGTTCCCGCCACCTTCATGAGTGCCGTTTCTGTGACCTACTTCATGATGGCCGGCGAATGCATGGGTCTGATTGAGTTCTTCAAGAACAACAAGGCTGTGGGTTACCCTGTGGGTATCATCGCTGCCGTTGGCTTCCTGGCTCTTTTCCTGAGCAAGGCCAACAAGGTTTCCCAAAAGCCGTCTTCAGTGGCATAAGGCCTCCTGAAAGGCAGTAAGATTTTCCATAAGGAAAAACAGTTAAGAGGGCGGGAGGAATACTCCTGCCCTTTGTCAGAGATAGGAGGTTTTTATGGCAGTATTGGCCTTTCCATTGGGAAGAGAGACCCTTTCCCGGGAGGAGCTTCAGAAAGATAAAAAGGCTTGCCGGACGGCTGGCCCCTGCGGTGTGGGCCAGGAAGCCCTGTATCTGGGCAGCCGTTTTGTGAGCCGCTGGTATTATATCCCCTGGGGGGAGGTGACCCGTGTGTTCAAGCGGGTGGCCATGAGCCCCGGCGGCTTCAGTGGCAAAGGGGTTTTCGGCTCCATGTCCTATCTGGTGGTGGAATATCCCGGGGGTACAAAACAATGCTATGTGAAGCATGAACGGGATGTGGATGCCATTCTGGAATGGATTGCCGACCATAAACCCTCCATTCCCATCTTCAGCGAAGAGGGGGCCAGACGCCTGGCAGAGGCGGAGGAAAAGGAAAGGGCTCGCTATCTGGATACCCTGCCGGAAGAAGGGGAAAGAGCCCTGAAGCGTCTGAAAAAAGCCAAAACTTTTGTGGAAAACAAAAGGAGCTATGGACATGCATTGACGGATGCCGCCAAGCAAAAACGGATCACGGACCAGATGCCCCCCGCCCTGCGTCTGATGGGCGGAGCCGTGGCCATCTTAGGCGCCCTGGCTGTGATCGCAGGAATCGTTTTATTACTAAGCGGTCAGCAGATGGGCTGGTACTTTGCCCTGGGCGGGGGAGCCCTGTTTTTTATGATGCTTTCCGCCAATTTGCTGCCCAGCAAGCACAACAGTCCCCGCCTGGCCAATGAGGCCTGGGAAAAGGCGGTGGCGGATATGGAAAAATACCTGGCGGACTACCCCAGTATTTTCCCCACGCCGGCCCAGTATGCCCATCCCCTGGTGCTGGAACGGATGATACGCCTTATTCGGGAGGGGCGGGCGACCTCGGAGGAGGAAGCCTACGAGGAAATGAAAAAAGATCTTAAGGCCTTGAATTCCCAGGTGAAAGTCAGCCAGAAGGAATACGATGAGGTCGTTCAGATAAAACCCCTGTTTTTGGTATGCGATTACAGGGATTCCTATAGGGGATAAAGATGAATAAGATACTGACATATTTAAAACAGGAAGGATTAGATGAAGCCCTGCTGAAAGGGGTGGAATCCTTTGTGGCCCAATACCCTGTGGATGCCGGCGACCTGAATCGGGTGCCGGATCCGGAGTATTACTATTACGGCAAGGATGTGTGGGAGCAGGCCCTTTCCGCCCTGCTGGCCGGTAAAAATCTGCTGCTGGCCGGTCCCAAGGCCAGCGGCAAAAATGTGCTGTCCGAAAACCTGGCGGCGCTTTTTAGCCGGCCCCTCTGGAATGTTTCTTTCCACATCAACATGGACGCCTCCTACCTGGTGGGTACGGATACCTTCGACGGTCAGGCGGTGCGTTTTCGGCCCGGCCCCATCTGGCTTTGTGCGGAACGGGGGGGCTTCGGAATACTGGATGAAATCAACATGGCCAAAAATGAGGCCCTGGCCGTGCTCCATGCCGCCCTGGACTTCAGGCGCAGCCTGGATGTGCCCGGCTACGACAAACAGGACCTTAGGCCGGAAACCCGCTTTATTGCCACCATGAATTACGGATATGCAGGCACCCGGGAATTAAATGAGGCCCTGGTATCCCGTTTTGTGGTGCTGGATATGCCGGTGATCAGCGAAGAAAACCTGGTAAGGCTCATAGGGGGCCGTTTCCCGTCCATGCAGGGCAAGATGCGGGAGCAGCTGGCCCGCCTGTACGGAGAATTGCAAAAGAAAACCGAAAGCGCCGAGATTTCCGATGCGGCCCTGGATCTGCGGGGACTGCTGGATGCCATCGCCCTGATGGAAAAGGGCTTAAGCTCCGGCCGGGCCCTGGAAATGTGTATTGTGAACAAGAGCTTTGACGCATACGAGCGGGGGCTCATTCGGGATGTGATCCATGCCCGCTTCCCCACCAATTTAACATCCGCCGATTTGTTTACTTCATGATTAAAAAGCATCACAGCGCCCAGGCCAGACGGGCCAGGAATTATATATGGAATGCCGCGGGGCGCTACGATTTTGAGCCCCCCTTTTTGGCGTTCTTTCCGGACGGGGAGCCCGATTATTATTTTGATATGATTGTGGGTCTGGCGGAAAAATGGCTGGGCCTGGGGCCCCTTTGGGACTTTTTTGAACGCTATGAAGGGGATAAAAGGGCGGCGGAGTTTGATGCTTATTTATGGCTGGGGCTGGAAAACTGTCTTTACGAAAAGGAAGTGAGTCAGCGGCCCTTCATGGAGCAGCTGAGACGGGAACGGGGTCTTCACTTTTTTAAAAAGCAGGAGGATATGTCCCGACAGCAGATGGAATACATGAGCATGGCGGTTTATTCCCAGCAGCAGGCCCGCTGGGCGGCGGTCTGCGGAAAACGGGGGCCGATCCTCACGCCCCGGGAAAAGAAAATAGCCCAGGCGCTGTGCTTTTCCGGCTCTCTGGATACCGCCGGGGCCTTAAGGGCCATGGAAGATTTTTTGCAGACCTTCTTCCGTTTTGATTTTCAGGAAATCAAGGGGGTCTCCCGGATGGAGGCGGCTCTGCGGGCCCTGAAACGAAAGGACCATGTGCGGAAGGACCGGCTGATTGTACGCAGCGGCAGCGGCAGCGGAGACCATGAACGGGCGGTGGCCCAGCGTCACGAAGGGCTGGGCCGACATCTGGGCCCTGACCGGGGGGACGAGGATTATATCCGGGCGGTGTTCGGCCCCTGTCTTATTTCGGAAACAGAACGCTTTTACCTGGAGGAAGAACTGTGCCAGGCGGAAAACCAGGGGACCCGCTTATGGGTCAGCGCCGGCCGTCAGGGAGATTTGGCGGACACAGAGGCGGCCAAGGTCCGGGAAGCGGCCACCTATCAAAAGGAAAGGAACGAAGCATTCCTGAAGGAGCATGCCTCCCAGGTCCAGCTTCATATCAAGCGCCTAAGCGCCCAGTTTGATACCATCTTTTCTTCTTACCTGAAGCCGGCCCCGGAAAGTGCCCGGCGGGGACGCCTGCAGGCGGAAAAAGCCTACCGGCTGCCCCTTTTGCAGGATGACCGGGTTTTTCTGAAAAACGGGGACGATGTGGAATCGGATATTTGCGTGGACCTGTTGCTGGATGCCTCCCAGTCCCGTTTGAATTCCCAGGAGCTTCTGGCTTCGGAAACCTACATTCTGGCAAAGAGCCTGGAAAAAACCGGGATTCCCGTGCGGGTGGTCGCCTTCAGAAGTCTCCGTTCCTATACGGTGCTGGAAATATTAAAGGACTGGCAGGATCGGGATTGTATGGGCCTGATGGGCTTTTTTTCCGGGGGATGGAACCGGGATGCCCTGGCCTTTCGGGCCCTGGGGCGGCTGAAGGATGAGGTGGTCATGCCCGGGAAAAAACGCTTGATGATCATTCTCACCGACGGAAGTCCCAATGATTCCACACCTCTGATGGCAGGGGGTAAAAAAAGAGAATATGAGGGCAGGGATGCCGTCAAGCTGGCGGAATCGGCGGTGAGCCAGCTGCGCCGTACAGGCATAAAAACAGGCGCCGTTTTTCACGGCAACCTGCATAATTTGGAAAACATCAGTGAAATTTTCGGACACCATTATGTGCGGGTTCGCAGCGCATCGCAGCTGGCCCAAAGCATCGGAGAATTGTTCCTGACCCTTCTGCGGGAAAGTGATAAGGATTAAAACACGTCCTGAACGGGCTTTTTCCGCTGGGAGGCATCCAACAGGATGTCCTCATCCACCTGGGGTACCAGGCCGTTTTTCTTCAGGATTTCCACAGCCTTGGCCTCATCCTCCGCATTGACCCGAATCCAGTAAATGTCCCGGTCAATTTTTCCGCGATCCCCAAAATTCCGGGGATCCAGCTTGGCGCCGCAGCCGCAGGCGATAACGGTATCTTGCTGATAATGACCGCTTTTCACGCCGCTCAGGCCGGATTCCTTTAACACCGCCTTCATCTGCAGCCAGCCTTCCCGATCTCTTTTCTTAAATACTTCTGTGCGTTTTTTAAACATGGCCGGACTCCTTTCTTGACTTTACTATAGCATTTTTCCCGGAAAGGGGTCAAGGCCCCGGCCCTTGTGGGACCTCGTTTTCTGTGATAAAATCACTGTAAAAGGAAGTTTTACAGATAAGGAGAAGCCATGACAGATTATCACGCCCTGGAACAATCCCTGAAGGCCCTTCTGGCAGGGACGCCCTATCCCCTGGCGGTACTGGCCAACGGGGCGGCCTTTCTTTATGAAGTGCTGCCGGATTTGAACTGGGCCGGCTTTTACCTGCGGGAGACCTCTCCCCGGGGCGAAAGCCTGCTGGCCCTGGGGCCCTTCCAGGGAAAGCCCGCCTGTGTGGAAATTCCCTGGGGCAAGGGGGTCTGCGGCACGGCGGCGGCTTTGGATTCGCCCCAACTGGTGCCGGATGTCCATGCTTTCCCCGGTCATATTGCCTGCGATGCCGCCTCCGCCTCGGAACTGGTGATCCCCCTCCACGATGGCCAGGGGGCTTTATACGGCGTGCTGGATCTGGACAGTCCCCGGCCGGGGCGTTTTACAGAGGCGGATCTGGCCGGTATTTCCCGTCTGGCCCGGGTTCTTGAAGAAGCGCTGTTTTCGAAAGGACTTTGAAGGCGGCCTCTGGGGCCATGGAAAGAAAACCCTTGATTTTCCCGGGAAAATGACTACAATGAGGGAGGCAGAATCATCTGCCTCTTTAATTGGAAAGGAAAAGCCATGATCAGAGAAGATATCAGAAATGTTGCCATTATTGCCCATGTGGACCACGGAAAAACCACCCTGGTGGACGAGCTTTTAAAGCAGAGCGGCGTCTTCCGGGAAAATCAGGAGGTGGCGGAACGGGTCATGGACTCGGGGGACCTGGAACGGGAGCGGGGCATTACCATCCTTTCCAAAAATACCGCCGTCCAGTACAAGGGGGTCAAAATCAATATTATCGATACCCCCGGCCATGCGGACTTCGGAGGCGAGGTGGAACGGGTTCTGAAAATGGTGAACGGGGTGATTTTGGTGGTGGATGCCTTCGAGGGCCCCATGCCCCAGACCCGCTTTGTCCTTTCCAAGGCCCTGGAACTGAACCTGGATGTGGTGGTCTGCATCAATAAGGTGGACCGGCCCGAGGCCCGACCCCAGGAGGTGGTGGAGGAGGTGCTGGATCTGCTTTTGGATCTGGATGCCACGGAAAAGCAGCTGGACTGCCCCTTCGTGTTCGCCTCTGCCAAGGCGGGCTGGGCGGTTTTGGACCTGGAGGAGGAGCACCGGGATATGCAGCCCCTTTTCGAAACTATTCTGACGGCGGTGCCTGCCCCGGAGGGAGATCCCGCTGCCCCCGCCAAGCTGCTGGTGAGCACTATCGATTATAACGAATATGTGGGCCGGATCGGTGTGGGCAAAATCGACCAGGGCACCCTGCGGGTGAACCAGGAGGTGATCATCGTCAATGCCCACGCGGCGGATGCCCGCCGCCGGGTGAAGATATCCAAGCTGTATGAATTTGACGGACTGGCAAAAAAAGAGGTGGCTTCGGCGGAGATCGGCGCCGTGGTGGCCATATCTGGCATTTCCGATATCCATATCGGGGATACCCTTTGCGACCCCTCGGACCTTGTCCCCATCCCTTTCCAGAAGATCTCCGAGCCCACCATTTCCATGCAGGTGATGGTGAATGATTCTCCCTTTGCAGGCCAGGAGGGGAAATACGTGACCTCCCGGCATATCCGGGACAGGCTTTTCCGGGAGCTGAATACGGATGTGTCCCTGCGGGTGGAGGAAATGTCACCGGACTGCTTTAAAATCAGTGGCCGGGGGGAACTGCATTTGTCCATCCTCATTGAAACCATGCGCCGGGAGGGCTACGAATTTGCCGTTTCTAAGGCGGAGGTGATTTACAAACGGGGGGAAAGCGGCCGGCTTTTGGAGCCCATGGAGCGGGTTTATGTGGATGTACCTGACGAATTCTCCGGCTCCGTTATCGAAAAGCTCAGCCTTCGGAAGGGGGAGCTTTCCAATATGCGTCCCTTCGGGGAGGGCCGGCAGCGCCTGGAATTCATGATCCCCTCCCGGGGGCTCATCGGTTATCGGGATGAGTTTTTAACAGACACCAAGGGCACCGGCATCATGAATCAGCTTTTTGACGGCTATGCCACCTATAAGGGGGATATCCACTACCGGCATCAGGGCTCCCTCATTGCCTTTGAAACGGGGGAGGCGGTGACCTACGGCCTGTTCAACGCCCAGGAACGGGGCACCCTGTTCATCGGACCGGGGGAACGGGTCTACGCCGGCATGGTGGTGGGCCAGACGGGCAAGGCCCAGGATGTGGAGGTGAATGTGTGCAAGAAAAAGCAGCTCACCAACTCCCGGTCTGCGGGCACTGACGAGGCCCTGCGCCTGACCCCGCCTAAACAGATGAGCCTGGAGCAGTATATGCAGTTTATCGAAACCGATGAGCTTTTGGAGGTGACTCCCAAAACCCTGCGTATCCGCAAACGGATCCTGGATCCCACCCTGCGGAAGCGGGAGGCCATGAAGAAAAAAACGGAGTAAGAAAGAATCGCAGGAATTCCTGCCATCAAACTGTTTTTATGAGGCGCTGACAGATTGACTTTGTCGGCGCCTTTTGTTACAATCTGAATATATCAGACATCGTGTAATACTTGTCAGACAAGTTTGGGCGTCAGAAAGGACAGTTCCGTGCGGGATTATTATGTGCTTTTAGGCGGCTTCGGCAGCGGTAAAAGCGAGCTGGCTCTGAATATGGCTGTAAATCAGGCCCGGGAGGGCCAGTGCATGCTGATTGACCTGGATGTGGTCAATCCTTATTTTCGTACCAGCGAACGACAGGACGTGTTGGACAAGGCGGGGGTGGAATTGATTTCCCCGCCTTATTCCATGAAAAAAATTGAAATCATGTCCCTGTCCCCCCGGGTCTATGCGGCCTTCGCCCCGGGCGAGGGCACGGTGATTTTTGACGTGGGCGGGGACCATATCGGTGCTGTGGCCATCGGCCAGTACAACCCCAATTTTAACCAGATCCCCCCGGAAAAGCTTCATGTATTATTTGTGCTCAATCCCCGCCGGCCTGTGGCGGCGGATCCGGAAAGCGCCTGGGCTCTCTTGGAAAAAGTGAAGGGGGTCTCCCGGCTTCAGGTCACGGGGCTGGTGAATAACGGCAATCTGGGCGAGGAAACACAGGCGCAGCACCTTTTGGAGGGCTATGAGCTGGTGAAGACCCTTTCGGAGCGGACGGGGATCCCTGTGTGGGGCAGCTGCGGCACACAGACGGTGCTGAAGGAATTTAAAAGCCTGGCAAAGGAAAAAGGGCTGGAAGAGAAGTATATCGGCCGGATGTATCCCATTGAGATTTTGATGCATCGAAGCTGGGAGAAGTTTTTGAAGGAAGGATTGTAAGTAGGGAGTCAGTCGCCCCCGCCCACCACCGCTCATGGAGCGGCGGTCCCCCCCTCCCCTGCGTCCGGGGGAGGGCAAGTGGAGGCCAGTGACCCTCTCCCGCGTCCGGGAGAGGGCAAGCATATAGGAGGAAGGATATGAACGAAGTCAAGGTTTTTGAGGACTGGTGCAAGGGCTGCGGCCTTTGTGTGAGAGCCTGTCCCAAGTCGGTTTTGGCCCTGTCCAAGACCCATCTGAACAAAAAGGGTTATTACCCCGTGGAGGTGGTGGATCAGGCCGCCTGCGTGGCCTGCTGCGCCTGCGCCCGCACCTGCCCCGACACCGCCCTCGAAATTCATAAGAATTAGGAGAAAAGCCATGGCAAAGAAACTTATGAAGGGATGCGAAGCCATTGCGGAGGCCGCCATTCAGGCGGGCTGCCGTTATTTCTTCGGCTATCCCATCACCCCTCAGAATGATATACCCGAATACATGTCCCTGCGTCTGCCCCAGGTGGGAGGCTGCTTCCTCCAGGCGGAAAGCGAGCTGGCGGCCATCAATATGGTTTATGGCGCCGGCGGGGCGGGGGCCAGAGTCATGACCTCCTCCTCCAGCCCGGGCATCAGCTTAAAGCAGGAGGGCATCTCCACCATTGCGGCGGCGGAAATCCCCTGCGTGATTGTGAATATGATGCGGGGGGGCCCCGGTCTGGGGAATATCCAGGCCTCCCAGGGAGATTATTTCCAGGCGGTCAAAGGCGGCGGCCACGGAGATTATCGCCTGATTGTTTACGCCCCCGCCTCCATTCAGGAGACTGTGGACATGATGCAGAAAGCCTTCGATGTGGCGGATGAATACCGGACTCCGGTGATGATTCTGGCGGACGGTCTCATCGGTCAGATGATGGAGCCCGTGGAGCTGAAAACCAACACGGACTATGTGCCCTTGGCCAAGCCCTGGGCCGCCACCGGCTATAAACCCGGGGGAGAAAAACCCCGGGCGGTGCTGAATTCCCTTTATATCGAAACCGAGGATCTGGACGAGCTGGTGGACCGGCTCTTTGCCCGCTACGCCGTCATCGAACAAAACGAAAAGATGGTGGAGTGCTACAACACGGAAGGTGCGGAATATATCCTTTGTGCATACGGCACCGTGGCCCGGGTCTGCAAGGCGGCTATCCGGATCTTAGAGGAACAGGGGGTGAAGGCCGGCCTGGTTCGGCCCATTACCCTGTGGCCCTTCCCTTCGGAGGCGGTTCATGAGGCGGTGGCCCAGGCCAGCGTGAAGGAAGCCCTTACGGTGGAGGTCAGCGCCGGCCAGCTGGTGGAGGACATCCGCCTGGCGGTAAACGGCGTAAAGCCGGTACAGTTCATGGGGAAGGCGGGGAGCCGCATCCCCTCTGCGGAGGAAATTGCCGCAAGGATTCTGGAAATGAGGAGGGCCTGATCATGGCGGTAGCATTTAAGAAAACCCCGGTGCTGCGGGATGTTCCCCTTCATTACTGCCCCGGCTGCGGCCACGGTATTGTGCACCGCATGGTGGCAGAGGTGATCGAAGAGC
>CACZSB010000096.1 GCA_902783765.1 uncultured Lachnospiraceae bacterium | reverse complement strand
GACAGATTGTAGGTATGAACGCCAGCCTTGAAGCTGCCGTTTTTAACCGCCTTGGAAATATCCTGGGAAGCCACATCCACCCGCTTCATAGCAGAAGTAATCACGTGATCGGGCGCCAGAGGAGACTGGTCGGTATCCACGCCGATAGCCCAGATTTTTTCCTCGTCGCAGGCGCTGATAACGCCGGCACCCACACCGCCGGCAGCGTGATAAATCACGTCAGCGCCTTTGGTGATCATATCCTTGGCAGCGGTTTTGCCCGCGGCGGAGTCCACAAAGCTGTTGGCGTTGTACTGCAGCACCTTGGCTTCGGGGCAGGCTTCCAGCACGCCGGTGATGTAGCCGATGGCAAAAAGGTTCATGGTATCAGACACCATGCCCTGTACATAACCCACGGTCTTGCTCTCGGTGACGGAGCCGGCCACCAGACCTACCAGGTAGGAGGCTTCTTCCTGAGCGAACATCAGGCAGGCCACATTGGGCAGATCGGCGCAGGTGGCGTCATCGATGATGGCGAACTTCTGATTAGGGTTGGCTGTGGCAGCCGCCTTGGTGGCATCCGCCAGCATGTAGCCCACGCAGATAATCAGGTCGTACTTTTCTTCAATGAAGGTGTTGATGTTGGTCTGATAATCCGCATCGGTGCGGGATTCCAGGTACTTCACTTCGAAGCTGGAATCTTCCTTGGCCAGGGCCTGCAGGCCTTCCCAGGAGGTCTGGTTGAAGGACTGGTCGTTAACGCCGCCCACGTCCGTTACCATTCCAACTTTGATTTTCTTGTTGGAAGGTGCGGGGGTGGTGTCCTTGTTGTCGCTGCTGCAGGCAGCCAGACCCAGAATCAGGCAAAGGGATAATAACAGTGCCAGAATCTTTTTCATTATTTGTTTCCTCCGTTGTTCAGCGCTGCCGAGGCAGGCTTTTTTCTTCCCAGCACTTTAGCATATTATGGGAGGATATGCAAGATTTTTTAATGCTTTTTGCTCTTTTCTGAGAAAAAACAGGAATTCGTAAAGCCTGAAAAACACAGCCGGATGATAGCCCCTGTATCCGGAAAGAAAAAGAGAAAGAAAAAGTGAAGATTTCCTCCGGCCGTCCTTGACGGAGCGGGGGAAAAGTTTTATACTGGGGCCGTACACTTGAAGGTTTCTTTGCGACTGACGGATAGGGGAAAACCCCAGGGGAACAAAGAAATGAAAGGCCGACCGTCTGGGCACACAGAAACAGCTTGTTTTTGTGGGCCTTTTTTACTTTTCTCACCTACGAGGTTATCATGAAGAAAATCGGTATTATTATGGGGAGCGACAGCGATCTGCCGGTGGTGCAGAAGGCTGCCGATACCTTGAAATCTCTGGACATTCCTTACGAAATGCATATTTATTCCGCGCACCGGACTCCGGAACAGGCGCGGGTTTTTGCTTTAAATGCCCGGAAAAACGGCTATGGCGTTCTGATTGCTGCCGCGGGTATGGCAGCCCATCTGGCGGGAGCCCTGGCGGCCAGTACCACCCTGCCGGTGATTGGCATTCCCATGAAATCCTCGGTGCTGGAGGGCATGGACGCCCTGCTTTCCACGGTGCAGATGCCAAGGGGCATTCCCGTGGCCACTGTGGCTATTGACGGGGCAGTGAATGCGGCCCTGCTGGCGGCAGAGATTTTGGCGGTATCCGATGAAGCTCTGGCGGCCAAACTGGACGCCCGCCGGGAAGCGGAGGCGGCGGCGGTGCTGGAAAAGGACAGAAAGCTGTCATCCTGAGCAGGGCGATGGATCCCATGACCATAATTGTTGACAGGATTCCTCGGGCTGTGCCCTCAGAATGACACATAAAAAAACAAATTCAGCAAAATCAATATAGTCTTAGGGAGAACAAGATGAGCAAGAAATTAGTGTACACCGGCAAAACCAAAAATGTTTATGCCCTGGAAAACGGCAATTATCTGCTGAAATTCAAGGACGACTGCACCGGCAAGGACGGGGTTTTTGATCCCGGTGAAAACTCCATCGGCCTGACCATTGAGGGCGTAGGAGATGTGAATCTGCGGATGAGCATTTACTTTTTTGAAATGCTGAAGGCCGAGGGCATCCCCACCCACTATGTCAGCGCCGACTTACAGGAAACCACCATGGAAGTGAAGCCTGCCAAGGTATTCGGCCAGGGGCTGGAGGTGATTTGCCGTCTGCGGGCTGTGGGCAGCTTCCTGCGCCGCTACAGCGAATATGTGGAGGAGGGGGCAAAACTTCCTGCTTATGTGGAAACCACCTTTAAGAATGACGCCAAGGGAGATCCCCTGGTGACCCGGGACGGCCTGGTGGTGCTGGGGGTCATGAGCGAAGCCCAGTACGACGACATGAAGGCCCAGACCCAGAAAATCACCGCCGTGGTGGCCCGGGAAATGGAAAAGCGAGGCATGGAGCTGTACGATATCAAGTTTGAGTTCGGCTATGACGAGACGGGGAAGGTGATGCTCATTGATGAAATCGCCTCAGGGAATATGCGGGTTTATAAGGATGGCCAGTACATCCAGCCCATGGAATTGTCCCAATTATTCTTTGAGAAGTAATCATGGGCGGTTTTTTCGGCATTGCCTCTAAAAAAGAATGCTTAGCGGACGTTTTCTTCGGGGTGGATTATCACTCCCATTTGGGCACCAAACGGGCGGGGCTGGCGGCCTATGACCCGGAACGGGGCCTCCAGCGGGAGATTCACAATATAGAAAACGCCCCTTTTCGCACGAAGTTTGCGGAGATCTTTCAGGAAATGAGAGGCAGCAGCGCCATGGGCTGTATCTCCGATACAGACCCGCAGCCCCTGCTGATGCGTACCCGTCACGGCCATTATGCCATTTGTATTACCGGGGTCATCAACAATGCAGAGGCCCTGATCCGTCATTATCTGGAAACCTCCGACGCCCATTTCAGCGGAATGAGCGGAGGCAAGGTCAACAACACGGAACTGGTGGCGGCCCTTATCAGCGACAAGGAGACCCTGGCGGAGGGCATTCACTTCGCCCATGCTCAGATTGACGGCACCGCCTCCGTTTTAATCATGCAGGAGGACGGTTCCCTGATTGCCGCCCGGGATCGTTTCGGCCGCTTGCCGGTGCAGATTGGCCGGCGGGCGGATGGCTACGCCGTGAGTTTCGAATCCTTTGCTTACCAAAAGCTGGGCTTTGAAGATGAGCGGGAGCTGGGCCCCGGGGAAATCGTTCAAATCACCCCGGAGGGAATCACCCAGCTGGCGCCTCCCGGGAAAGAAAGGCGAATCTGCGCCTTTTTGTGGAGCTATTTTGGCTTTCCCACCGCCAGTTATGAGGGGGTGGGGGTGGAGGCCATGCGCTACCGCAACGGGGCCATTATGGCCCGGAATGAGGCAGAAAGCCTTCCGGCGCTTCAAATCGATTACGTGGGCGGGGTTCCCGATTCCGGCACCCCCCATGCGGTGGGCTATGCCAACGAATCCCATCTGCCCTTTGCCCGGGCCTTCATCAAATACACCCCCACCTGGAACCGGAGCTTTATGCCCCCCACCCAGACGGACCGGGAGCGTATTGCCAAAATGAAGCAGATCCCGGTGAAGGAACTGATCGAGAATAAGAATCTTTTGTTTGTGGACGATTCCATTGTCCGGGGCACCCAGCTCCGGGAAACCGTGGATTTTCTGTACGAAAACGGGGCCAAAAGCGTTCACATGCGCTCCGCCTGCCCCCCTATTATGTATGGCTGCAAATACCTGAATTTCAGCCGTTCCGTGTCGGATATGGAGCTGATTGCCCGGCGGGTCATTGAGGAATTGGAGGGGCCGGAGGGGGCAGCGCATATCCAGGAATACAGTGACGGAAACACGGAACGGGGCAAGGCCCTGCGCCAGGTCATCAGCGAAAAGTTCAATTTTGCCTCCCTGGATTTTCAGACCCTGGATGGGGTGATTCAGGCCATCGGCCTGCCCCGGGAGGATCTTTGCACCTATTGTTGGAGCGGAAAGGAGTAAGTATGGCTGAGCAGTCCCATTCCGCCTCCTATGCGGCGGCGGGGGTGAATATCGAAGCGGGTTATGAGGGAGTTCGCCTCATGAAAAAGCATGTGGAGCGGACCTTTATTCCCGGTGTGGTTTCGGATATCGGGGGCTTCGGGGGCCTGTTTGCTCCGAATCTGGCCGGTATGGAAGAGCCGGTGCTGGTCTCCGGCACCGACGGGGTGGGCACCAAGCAGCGCATCGCCCAGCTTTTGGATAAGCATGATACCGTGGGCATCGACTGTGTGGCCATGTGTGTGAACGATATTATCTGCTGCGGCGCCAAACCCCTCTTTTTCCTGGATTATATTGCCCTGGGCCGCAATGAGGCGGAAAAAGTGGCCACCCTGGTGTCCGGGGTGGCGGAGGGCTGCGTGCAGGCAGGCTGCGCCTTAATCGGCGGGGAGACCGCGGAACACCCCGGCACCATGGCCCCGGAGGATTACGATCTGGCTGGCTTTGCCGTGGGCATGGCGGATAAAAAGAAAATGCTGGACAAAAACAGCATGTCAGTGGGCGATGTGGTGATTGCCCTGGCCTCCAGCGGCGTGCACTCCAACGGCTTTTCCTTGGTGCGAAAGGTTTTTGATGTGGAGCACTGCGATTTAAAGGCCCCGGTGCAGGAACTGGGGGGCGCTTCCCTTGGCCAGGTGTTGCTCACCCCCACCCGGATTTATGTGAAGGCGATTTTGGCCCTGCTGGAGCAGGTCAAGGTGAAGGGCATTTCCCATATCACCGGGGGCGGTTTTTACGAGAATATCCCCCGGAGCATCCCCCAGGGGCTGGGGGCCAGAATCCGCAAAGAGGATGTGCGGGTATTACCCATTTTCCGCCTCATTCAGGAAAGAGGCAATATCCCGGAACGGGATATGTTCAACACCTTCAATATGGGGGTGGGCATGAGTCTGGTGGTCAGCCCCGAGGAGCAGGAGAAGGCTTTGGAGATCCTTCAGGCCGCCGGAGAGGAGGCCTATGTGATAGGAGAAATCGTGCCCTCCGATGAAAAAGTGATAATTGATTGATTTATGAAAAACACCATCAACACCGCCGTCCTGGTTTCCGGGGGCGGCACCAATCTGCAGGCCATTATTGATGCCGCCGGAAGAGGAGAACTGCCCCATGTGAATCTGTCCTTGGTGCTATCCTCCAAGGAGGGGGCCTATGCCCTGGAGCGGGCGGCAGGGGCAGGGATCCCCGGCTTTGCCATCAGCAAAAAGGCCCTGGGCTCCCAGGAGGCTTTTGAGGCGGCCCTTTTGGAAAAGCTGGAGGCCTATCATATCGAAATCATTGTGCTGGCGGGCTTTTTGTCTATTCTGAGCAGGGACTTTGTAAAAAAATACGAGAACCGCATCATCAATGTGCACCCTTCCCTGATCCCCGCCTTTTGCGGAGACGGCTTTTATGGGCTGCGGGTCCATGAGGCGGCCCTGGCCCGGGGAGTCAAGCTCACCGGTGCCACGGTGCATTTGGTGAATGAGGAAACGGACGGGGGGCCTATTCTGGCCCAGAAGGCTGTCCGGGTGCTGCCGGGGGACACGGCCGAGAAACTGCAGAAGCGGGTGATGCGCCAGGCGGAATGGAAGCTGCTCCCCGCCGCCCTGGAGCAAGTGGCGGCGGGCCTGGCACAAAAAAATGGAAGAGCCAAGTGATTTCAAGAGCACAAAGGAGGAAACCCATGGCGAATTACGAAAAGAAAACCCTGAATGAACTGTTGGTCTGGAATCCCTATCCGGGCCGGGGCATTATCGTTGGCGTGACCCCCGATGGGGAAAATGCGGTGGCCGCCTACTTTATTATGGGCCGCAGTGCCAACTCCCGAAACCGTATCTTTGTAAAAAAGGAAGGGGCGGTCTTTACGGAGCCCTTTGATCCCGCTAAGGTGGAGGATCCCAGTCTGATTATTTATGCCGCCCTGCGTCAGTTTAAAAACCGTTTGATTGTTACCAACGGTGACCAAACGGATACGATCCGGGACGGCTTTTTGGCGGGCAAGAGCTTTGCAGAGGCCTTGGCCGAGCGGGAGTTTGAACCGGACAAGCCGAATTTCACCCCCCGTATCAGTGCCGTTATGAATTTTGATCCCGGCCATTTTAATTATGAGATGAGCATCCTGAAAAGCATGGATGCAGAGGGAAGCGCCTGCGCCCGCTATCATTTTGCCTATCCCGGAGTTCCGGGGCTTGGCCATTGTATTCATACCTATGTGTGCGATGGAAATCCCCTGCCTTCTTACCATGGAGAGCCGGAACGGGTGGAAATGCACAATCATTTTGAACAGTTTTGCGATAAGCTGTGGGGCGCGCTGGATGGGGAAAACAAAATTTCCCTTTACTGTGTCAGTGTGAACCTGAAAAACGGCAGCAGCAAGGATAAATTATTTAATAAGAATAGCTAAGGAGCAACCCATGAACGAACTGGAACTGAAATATGGCTGCAATCCCAACCAGAAACCCGCCCGGATTTACATGGCGGATGGCTCCGATTTGCCCATCACCGTGCTGAACGGCCGGCCGGGCTTTATCAATTTGCTGGATGCCTTCAATGCCTGGCAGCTGGTGAAGGAATTAAAGGAGGCCCTGGGCCTGCCTGCCGCCACCTCCTTTAAGCATGTGTCTCCCACCTCTGCGGCGGTGGGTCTGCCCCTGCCGACGGATTTGAAAAAGGCCTGCTTTGTGGAGGATGTACCGGGGCTGGACGCGTCCCCTCTGGCCTGCGCCTATGCCCGGGCCCGGGGCACGGACCGGCTGTGCTCCTTCGGGGATTTTATTGCTCTCTCCGACGAATGCGATGGGGTGACCGCCCGGTTGATTCAGCGGGAGGTGTCCGATGGGGTGATTGCCCCCGGCTACAGCGACCAGGCTCTGGAAATCCTGAAAACCAAACGGAAAGGCGGCTACAATGTAATTGCCATCGATCCGAATTATGTGCCCATGGAGCAGGAGACCAAGCAGGTATTCGGGGTGTCCTTTGAGCAGGGCCGGAACAATTTCAAAATCCACCGGGCCTTGCTGGAAAACATCGTGACCAAGAATAAGAATCTGCCGGACAGCGCCGCCCGGGATCTGATTATTTCTTTGATTACCCTGAAATATACCCAGTCCAATTCCGTATGCTTTGCGGTGGACGGTCAGGCCATCGGCGTGGGGGCGGGGCAGCAGTCCCGGATCCACTGCACCCGGCTGGCGGGTTCCAAGGCGGATACCTGGTGGCTGCGCCAAAGCCCTAAGGTGCTGAATCTGCCCTTTAAGCCGGAGCTGGGCCGCCCGGAGCGGGACAATGTGATTGACGGTTATATCAATCAAAATGAAGAGGATGTGTGCGCCGAGGGCATCTGGCAAAAGTATTTCACGGAGCAGCCGGCGCCCCTTACCCAGGAGGACAAGCGGGCTTTCCTGGATACCAAAACCGGGGTCGCCTTAGGCTCCGATGCCTTCTTCCCCTTCTCCGATTCCATTGAGCGGGGCAAACTTTCCGGCGTATCTTACGTAGCGGAGCCCGGCGGATCTATCCGTGACGACGCGGTGATCGAAGCCTGCGATAAATATGGCATGGTTATGGCCTTCACCGGCATGCGTTTGTTCCATCATTAAACAAGGTGTCATTCTGAGGAGGTATAGCCGACGAAGAATCCCACGGAAGGAGAAGGGAAAACGGGGCGATGTGGGCATCGCCCCCTACACCAGCAGAACGACGAATTTGGGTCATGTAACAGTTGATTAGGAGGAGAGAAGGATATGAGAAAAAAGCATTATAGGCTGCTTTCCATTTTACTCATTTTCATTTGCACGCTTTCTGCCTGCGGAATAGTACAGGTAAAAGAAACATCGACTGATACCCGGGAAGAAACGAAAAAAAGTGATACTACATCATCCGAACCTGAGATGGAATCGGGCGGGTTTCCCTCTGAAGCCGCATCGCTTGAAGTGCCTTCTGTCATGCTCCCTTTTTCCGGTATGAAGGCAGAACTTGATCCAACGGATTTAAGCAATAGCAGTTTAAATCCGTTTGCGGGCAGAGTGGTTCATGCCTATGGGGGAACCTGGTTTGTTCAAAGGGGTCTGAAAAATGACGGTAGCGAGACAGGAGAACCATGGAGTGAGGATATTTACTTTTTATCTGACGAAGAGGGGAGCGAACCGCTATTGATTACTTCAATGCCAGCTTCAATATGGGATGGTATTGATCAGCCGACCATTGTGCAGATCGTGCCGGGCATACCCTCAGAGATAGGAATGAAATTGTATTATTTTAGAGGTGCCTATGAACTGGAAAGTTTTGATAAATATGCGCTTTTTGAAATGGATTTATTTACCGGAAATCAGGTCCTGATTGATGAGGGAATAAGTCCCTTGTATGGCAAATTTTTGAATTGTGATACAGCTTGTTTATACTTTTTAAAGGATACTGGTTTATTCATTTTAGATTTATCTTCTGGTATCACTGAAGAGGCGGGGCAATTTGATTTGCCCCAGGGTCCTAAACGGGCACTGGATATAAAAGATGGATATCTATACTATTTAAGACTCAGGGATGGTGATTTTCAGCCTTATGGGATTTACCGGGCCAGTCTCTCCGATGGAGGCGAGGAGGAAATAGCACCATTTCACAATCAGTACCTCTATAATTTCAGAGCGTTTTGCACCGGAAGGTATTTTTGCTATATAGTTGATGATTCTGCGTCGGATCTGCAAAGCTTAGTTATTATTTCTATTGATAATGGACAGGAGATGCTTCGATTTAAAGCGAAAGAATTCCTTTGCGGATCATGGAGCATAGAGGGAGATTATTTTTATTGGCTGGATCACGATCCTGATACAGATTCCATTAGTTTGGAAAAAATCTACATCCCAAGCTGTCCCGAAGAGAAGACAATCAATTTATTGGTTCATTATTCCGAGGCGACAATGGCGGTTTTTGAAAATGATGTCTGGTTTGTAAACCGGAATTCCTCTGCGCATTCTTACCCATGGTATCGTATGAAAAAGGATTCCCGGATTGTGCCGCAAAATGCCGTTGTATTTGAGAATCTAAGGGATCTTTTTGATGGAGATAGTCATGTCTTTATCTCAGATGAAGGATTGAAATTCAGAGAATACCCCGCTTGCGTTGATGTAAGAGGCTATGAAGGGACAGAATCAGTGCTTACTATCCCGGCGGTGATTATCGGCAAACCGGTAGCAGAAGTTCACATACTTTTCGAGATAAAAAAAGATAATGCACCTTTTGAGAAACTGATTTTGCAGGAGGGGATCCGATCCCTTTTTTTCACTGGAACCGCCGCCGAAGAGCTGAAGGAGATTTATCTCCCGGAAAGCCTAGAGCATATAATGGTAATCGGTCTGTCCAAAGATGTAAAAGTTTATTACAATGGAACACGAGAAGAATGGAAAGCTTTGCTGGATCAGTGTGCTGGTATGGAGGCACATGGAAGTGTCTTTGGACGATTAACTAGAAGATTTCAGGTCCAGTGTTCCGATGGAGTATGGGCACCTTAAGTACTGTGCCAGAACCCATCGAGCGGGGCAAACTTTCCGGCGTATCTTACGTAGCGGAGCCCGGCGGCTCCATCCGGGACGATGCGGTGATCGAAGCCTGCGATAAATACGGCATGGTTATGGCCTTCACCGGCATGCGTTTGTTCCATCATTAAGCTGGAATTTCACGCTTCCTTCGCCTGCATTCGCACCCAGGGTCGGGCTGCTTCTACAGCTTCTGTCAGGTGCTGCTCAAATTCATGATTTGCCCCAGAAACAACGGTTAACTGGGGCTTTTTGCTGTGCTGCAGCATGGTCCGGGAGGACTCCAGGGGAACGATTTCATCCTTATCCCCGTGTAAAAAGAAGACGGGCCCGGCATAGGTCTCCAGATACTGCTCCGGATAAATCGTTTGAGCGACCCGGACATAATTACCGCCCAAAACCCGCTCCCAGATGAAAAACTCCTCCGGTACCCGGGCGGGATCAAAGGTTTTCCCCATCAGAATCCCCTTGCGGGCACGCTCCGGCATGGAAAGCGCCGGCGCCAGACCCAGGACGCCTGCAACGTAATCCCTTTCCATGGCTGAACATAGTACGGCGGTCAGTCCTCCCAGGGAGTGGCCGCAGAGATAAATCCGAGAAAAGCGATGCTGGCTTTTGGCATAATCAATCAGACACATGGCGTCGGCGATCCATTTATGAACGGTCAGTTCCCTGAAATCACCGCCGCTTTTTCCGTGACCGTACATATCCGGCCGGAGCGTAGCAAAGCCTTCCTCCCGCATCATGCGGGCCATTTCCTGAATCAGCGCCTCCTCCTTGTTCCCGCAAAAGCCATGCATGACAATAAACAAGGGGCAGGGCGTCTTTTCTTCAGGCGGCATCTCCAGCAAAAAAGCCAAAGGGATTTGGTCATTATACAGCAGCACAGCGACACTCCTTTGCCGCCGGCTGGGGCTTTCAAGCCACGCTTCGTTAGCCGGCGGTCTATTAAGATGACGCTATTATGCCACAGGCAATCATTGAATACAAGGATGTGAACCTGTGAAAAACCCGCCAACCGAGCAGTTTCCATCCCGCTGCTGTTTTTGTATTTTTATTTACCCTGGTTAATGTCACAGCTCCCGCCCCCGCAGCACGGGCAGGCGGCGCCGGAAAGCAGAAAGCCAATCATAGCGCCGTAAAGAGCGGAGGTGATGGGGCTTGCTGTGATGACGCAGGCCCCGCTGCTGCACCCTATCAGGAAATAATAAGCCAGGCCGCCAAATGCGCCAATGAGGGCGAAAAGCAGCGGTTTCATCCAGTGTTTGTGGGAGTTATAAAACGTTTTCATAAAAACCTCCTGTGGTGCTTTTGATTGATTTCAAAATAGCATACAGAAGGTTTTTGTTCTGTGAGATAGTCACTCAATAACCAATTATTGAACTAGTGTAAGACCTTCTCCAGCAACTTTTTCATTTCCTCCGCATCCGCCGGGGAGGGCGCTATATTATGCTGATAGCGGGCGCGGTCATAGATTTCCGTGAGGGCGTTCACGCTCCCGGCTTCCTCGGGGATTGCCTCGGCGGCCAAATCCGCTATTTCGCCGCTGGTTTGCGTTTTTTTCAGGCTGACGGGGATGCGTTTAACGTAATTCAGGAACATCAGATACTGATATCGTATCTTCATCCGCGGATCCCGGCTACGCTTTTTCGGTGAGGGATCACGCTGGGGGGTTTCCTCCTCTTCAAGGGCCTCCATGGTTTCCACAGGATATCCGCGGTATGTTTTCTGGGCCCGGGCTTTTTTCTTAAGCAGCTGGATTATCAGAAACACCAAAGCGATAACGGCAACCAAAATGAGAAGGAAGAGAAGGGACTTCAGCAAGCCGTCTACCTGGGGAGGCTCCAGAGGAATCTCTTGGTATTCTGTGGATTCCGGCACGGTCTCTTCATATTCGTAAGTTGCTTCGGGCTGCGGCTCATCATTGCGATGGGGATCTGTATTCCACTCGAAAGCAAACAGACTCAGAATCTTTTTGAGGAAGGGAATTAGTCCGTTTCTAAATAGAAATAAGAGGCCCCGGACGATATACCGCAAGGGGTTGAAGGCATAAACGATTGTCACGCAGGTCATGAATATCATAAGATCCCGCAACTGCCTTTGCCGGAATAGCTTTCGGTCGATGCCGATGTTTTCCGAGCGAAGGCCTCTAAGATGAAGTACGCCCACGGCCAGTAGCATGATAAAAACGGGAATCAGATTGTTTAACACAGTCATTATATTTTCCCAGCTTAGATCGGGGACCCTTTTTTGGGTCATAGCCGTAAGAAAGGGCATCCATAAAAACAGTATGATAAAAAGGGAGATGGCGAAAATAATAATCGTCAGGCGAAAGGAATCCATAAAGCGCCTGTGGGTGGTAGACTGCCGTCGCAAAAAGAAGAAGGATACAACCGCCAGCCCAGCGAATCCGTAGAGGATATAATGAAACAAACTGCCTCCCGATATCAGGATGGGCAGAAAGCCCAGCAGAGCCAATAGGCCGCCCAGGACGGCCCACAGGGCCTTTATGCCTTGGCCGGCATCGAAGATATCAGGGACCAGGGCCGTAAGCAACCCAAAGAAAAGGCATAGAAACGCCGGAAAGGGCATATCCGTTCTGGTCACTGTGACCACAAGGAGTGTCAGCCAGAGATAGGCGTAGATGGCGGAATAGGCCGTGCGAAGGAATCGGTTCATAGGGCCACACCTCCCGGAGGGGCCGGAACGGCGTTTTTCCCGGGGAACGGTATCAGCGCATCCGCAAAAAGTGTAACGATTCGGGCGCCTGTGGCCGTCTTGATCTGTGCCAATGCCTTGGTCACATCATCGTCGCAGCGGGTGGTGATAAAGATCACCAGTTCCTGCCCTGCACGCCGGTCGCAAAGGGCGCGCACGGTTTCCTCCAGGGAGCAGACAGCGCCCCCTGCCGCAGCGGCTCCCAGGGTAAATAGAATCTTGCGGAAAGAGCCGCCCATGCCTCCTTCGCTTTCAAAGGTGGAAAGCCTTCTGGCTATAATGGCATTGGTCACGAAACGATAGGCGATATGCCGGTTTTCCAGTTCCTCGCAGACTGCTCTGGCAATGGAAAAACAAATCTCCTGACGGGAGAAATGACATTCGAATTCCCCGTGGTACTGCATATCCAGCAGAATCTGAACCGACTGATTCCGGACTGGGTCATTTTTCTTAACAATCAGCTCTCCCCGGGCTGCGCTTTGTTTCCAGCTGATTTTTCGTAAAGGCTCCCGACCGGTGTAAGGATCGTAGCCGCAAACGCTGATGGGGTCCTCCAGAAGCTGTTTTTTCTGGGCGATTTCATCTGCGGCGTCGGAAAAGGATTTCAAAAAGGCCTCATTTTCCAGCCGGGGTGGATAAATCACAATGCGGGCATCGTTTTCCATCCGGTAGGAGTATTCGCGGATTCCCAAAAAATCCCCTGCATGAAAGAAGGCATGGGCGAAACGGTACTCGCCGCGTTCCGATAAGGAGGCACGAAACGAGCGCTTGATTTGTTGTTTTTTCGGAATAATGGCAGAACTGTTGAAGAGACAAAGCCCGTCATTTAAAACTGTGATATCGAAGCTTTCCGATTCCAGCACCTGAAGCTGCCGGGGGAACTGCTCTTCAATATGGATGGCAGCAGAGTTTCGCTGTCCGGGATTGGCAATATCGCTGTGAACAAGAAACACTTCCCCCGGCTCGCAGGCGCGGACCGACGGTCTGCAGCTATATTTCAGATTCCGGGTATCCTTTGCACGGCGCATGTAACGGCGCTGCAGCATCAGGGCCACCACAATAACGACAATCAGCAGCTCAACCATGAAACAGTATTATCAGACAGGCAGTTCTTCCGTGGGAACGGGCACCTCGTTCAGCATGGACAGAAAATCCGATTCCGCCTGGGTGCTTTCCACGGCGGTCCTGTAATGCAGTCGGTGGGCCAAAACATAGGGGGCCAGGGTTTTGATATCATCCGGGGTTACAAAGGACCGACCGTCAAAGGCGGCATAGGCCCTGGCCGTGCGGCAGAGGGCAATGGTTCCCCGGGCCGAGGCTCCGATATTAAAGCGGGAATCCTGCCGGGTTTTTTCAATGATATCCATGATATAGCCCATGACGACGGGACTTATTTCCACGGCATCCAGTCCTGCCCGAAGATGCAGAGTCTCCTGGGGCGTCACCACCGGCTCCAGTTCTTCGATGATATCGGCCGTGTCCCGGCGCAGGGCTACGCCTATTTCCTCCTCCCGGCGCATATAGCCCAGCTTCATCCGCAGCATAAAGCGGTCCATTTGGGCTTCGGGAAGGGGGAAAGTGCCGTAGGATTCAATGGGATTCTGGGTGGCGGCCACCATAAAGGTTTGGCTCATGGGATGGGTCACACCGTCCACGGAAACCTGATTTTCCGCCATGGCCTCCAGCAGACTGGACTGGGTGCGGGGCGTAGCCCGGTTGATCTCGTCCGCCAGAACCATATCCGCAAAAACCGGCCCGGGCCGGAATTCGAATTCTCCGGTTTTAACGTGGTAGAAATGGATACCGGTCACATCGCTGGGCATAACATCCGGCGTGAACTGGATGCGCTTGAAGCTGCCGCCGCTGGCCTTGGAAAAGGCCCGGAACAGCATGGTTTTTCCGGTGCCGGGCACATCCTCCAGCAGGATATGACCGCCGCAAAGATAGCAGAGGGCTATCAGCGTGATTTCCTTTTCCTTGCCCACAATGGCCTTCGAACAGGCTTCAACCAGCCGATTCCGGTATGAGACATAATCCTGTATGGACATAGAATCCCTCCTGAGAATGGGTAATAATCAATCGATTCTTTCACTTTCCGCAATCCGGGAATATGTCGGAATTATAGAAAAAAACGGGGATGATGTCAATCTCATCATTCTTAATGCCCCTTTGTCTCTTCGCCGTTTAAGCCTGTGGTTTCCCGGGGTTTTGTTAGGATAACACCATCAATAAGCCGTGGCCCAGGCGGCCTGCCCTGCGGTGGTTTCCTTATTGGGCGGAGCGTCTGGGAAAAGACAAATAAAAAGGGCGGCTGGGCCGCCCTTTTTGCTATTTTTCTGTGATTTTATTGCGGTTTCAGGAAAATCTGTACTGCATCACAGCGCAGATAAAACCTGCCGCTCTGCTCAGTTACGCTGAAATACAGTGCAAAGCCGGCTGCGGTAAAATTACCGTTCACCATATTATTATAATGACCCTCAGAATTTTTCCATTGGTTAAAGAAGTACTGGGGCATTTCGGAGGCGTTCAGATTACTAGACCAGTAATAAGCTATATTTTCGCCGGCGGTCCAGTAGGAAATACCTGCCTCTTTCAGTACCGTGAAACAGGAGGAACCATTGGGCCGGTTATGACTGAAAACAGTGGATATCTCTCTGGCTCGGGTACTGGCGCAGGACCAGGCACCGTTATGAACGGACAATGTTGCCAGACCCTTCTCACTGCGCAATTGATTGGTCAGGGCCAGTACCTGATGTGCCAGGGAATTGGCCTGTGCATTCAGCGCATCCGCCTGGGCCTGAACCCTGGCCCGTTCTGCTTCCCTGGGATTCTGGGTGGTGGGAGCAGGGGTCGTGGAAGGCTTGGTTGTGGTGGGTGCCGGTGTAGTGGGCACCGCTGTGGTAGGTGCCTTGGT
>CACZSB010000095.1 GCA_902783765.1 uncultured Lachnospiraceae bacterium | reverse complement strand
AGCCGGACCTTTTTCAGCATTTCGTAGGCCCGGATGATGGTCTCATTCCAGTCCACCTGCTTGCCCTTCATGATTTCGTGACCGAAATAAATATTTTCGTAGGCGGAGAGCTCCGGGAACAGGGCCAGTTCCTGATAGATAATGGCAATGCCCTGCTTCTCGCTGTCTGCAATCCCGTGGAATTGCTGGACCTCCCCGTTATAAACAATATCACCGGTATAAGTACCGTATTTCCATACGCCGGAAAGCACCTTCATAAGAGTGGATTTCCCGGCTCCGTTTTCTCCCACCAAGCAATGGATCTCCCCCCGTCGAACCTTGAAATTCACGTTGTTCAAGGCCTTGACGCCGGGGAATTCCTTGGTGATATTTCGCATTTCAAGGATATAATCTTCAGACATTGTCAGCTCCTTGTCTGATATGAAAACACTGATGCAAGGATTCTGCTTCGCAGTGTCTTTTTAAAGTAAGCGACTTTGTTCATGAAAAACAAAGCCGCTTACCTTCCGTCATCTCTTGATCAAATTATTTACCAAGCAGATTGGTGTTGTCCTTCGTGATAACCGTTACAGGCGTTTCGTTGGAAGGAACATCTTTGGTCTTGTTGTTGTAGGTCTTGGGAGCATCGGGGGTCTTGCCGTCCAGAATGGCCTTCACCATGTCGCAGGTGGTCTTGGCCAGATCCGCGGTATTCTTCCACACGGTCATGGACTGCTTGCCTTCCTTGATGTACTCAACGGAAGCGTTCTCGGCATCCTGTCCGGTGATGACCCAGGACTTCACATCGTTGTCGGCGGCCATGGCGTCGGCAATGGCTCTGGCGGTTCCGTCATTGGGAGCCAGGATAGCCACGTCGCCCTTGGCATCGGCGCTGTTGGCTACCAGATTGCCTTCAGCCAGAGATTTCGCCTTGTTGAAATCCCAATCGGTGGTGATGGTGCCCAGGATCTTGGACAGGTTGTCGCGATCCTTATCCACATCCAGTTCCTTACCCACAAAGTTGGCAATGGCGTCGCAGTTCACAACCTTGAACTGACCTTCCTGCACGGCCTTGGTCAGCACGGACCAGGCGCCGGAGAAGAAGATGAAGGCGTTGTTGTCGGTAACGGCACCGGAGTACAGGTAGAGAGGCACATCCTTCTTGCCCTTGTAGGCATCGATCAGATACTGACCCTGCTTCACACCCACGTCGAAGCTGTTGAAGGTTACATAGTAATCCACAGCATCGGTATCGGTAATCAGACGGTCATAGCAGATGACCTTGATACCGGCATCGTGAGCCTTCTTCACAGCCGCACCGGCGGCGGTGGCGTCGTGGGCACAGATTACGATAACCTTCACACCCTTTTCGATGAGGGTTTCCACGTTCTTCAGCTCGGTCTCAGAGGAACCCTGAGAGAACAGAACTTCGGAGGTGAATCCGGCGTCCTTCAGAATCTTTTTGAAGGACTCTTCATCCTGGAGCCAGCGGGGCTCATCCTTGGTGGGCAGCACGATACCTACCTGCAGGGCACCGGCCTTGTCGTCCTTGGCGGCGGTGGTCTTGCCGGCATCATTGCTGCTGCAGGCTACCAGACCCAGCAACATAATTGCTGACAGTACGATGGCTAAAACCTTTTTCATTTTCTTACCTCCTTTTGGTTTGTAACAAACCAACTCCGGGGTAGGATACCACATCCGAACCCCTTTTGCAAGCAAAAAACTGGTCTGTCCCGGTCCGGGCCTATCGGGCCAGCAGTTCGTAGGTCTTCTGATAGTTCACATCCCGGCCATTTTGCAGGGTTTTTTTGATGCGGGCAAGCACCTCTTTATCCTTCAGAAGATCCACCACATAGGGGGCATACAGATTGCCGCTGCCCGCCTTCAGTTCTCCTATCATCTGGGTTATGGTCTTGCCTTCTTTATAGCTGCGGCCCACGGAATCCGTTCCGGCATCCAGACAGTCTGCGCAGCTGACAATATGAATGATGGTCTTTTCCGGCAGGGCGGAAATCGCCTCCAGGGGATAGCCTTCCTTTTCATCAAAGGCCACATGATGGAACTTGGCGATATTGGCATATTCCCGAGTGCCCTCATGCATGGCCAGCACATTGGCGCCGATGAGCGGGTGGATGCCGATCAGGCGGTTTTCCGCCTCAAACAGCTTCCGTCCATAGGTGGTGATAATCTCCGCCACAAACAGCTTGCCTATATCATGGAGCAGGGCGGCATGATGCACAAAGCTCATGATATCCTGCCGGTGCTCCAGAACCGCGCCTCGGCTGGTGCAGCCCCTGAAACCGATAAAGCGT
The DNA here is from genome assembly GCA_902783765.1 of uncultured Lachnospiraceae bacterium. Classification (GTDB taxonomy): domain Bacteria; phylum Bacillota; class Clostridia; order Lachnospirales; family Lachnospiraceae; genus UBA6987. The sequence continues at coordinate 16,952 of CACZSB010000095.1, read as the reverse complement.
TCCGGTTCCCGCTCCAGCAGGCTTTCCGTTAAAATATCCGCCACATCCGCCACGCAAAGGGTGTGGACGTAGGTGGGGGGATGGAGGGCCGCCATGATTCTCAGGCAGAAGTTCTCGTATTCCTCGCCCCCCTCCGTTTCCCGGTAATTCTTCAGAATATCCGCCAGGAAAGAAAGCATGAAGGACAGACTGCCCTTTTTAGGCATTCTGTGTACGTACTGGACCAATTCATCGTAAAGGGTTTTCAGCCCTGCCCTCTCCTCCGGGCGAAGCTCCCGGCGGCCCAGGATCAGCAGGTACTCGGCCAGGGCATGAAGCTTGATCATGTTTTCATGAATATCAAAGCTGTCCTGGGTCCCGCGCATTACGATCTGGTACAAGAGATCGCAATAATCCTTTTCCTTGGTGCGGCCCGTCAGCCAGCCGATACGGCTGCTGTACAGCTCCATAATGGGTTCTGGAATGCTGGCGGAGGACAATTCTTCGTCGCTGTGCCAAAGACGGCTCATGTTTCTGGTGTGTTTATAAATCGTTTCCAGGGAACCGCTGTCAAAGCCCCGGGCGTTGCCGAATTCCACAAAGTTGGTGATGTACTGGAGGGTCCGCAGTTCGTGATAACGCCAGTTATAATTCGGGGCCTCCTGCTGGTAGAAGGGATCATTGGCCAGGGCCAGGGCCCTTTCCATGGCCTTGATATCCTCTCGGTTGATTTTTGAGTTATAATTATCGCTTCGATCAAACAGCGAGCTGATATAACGGGAGTTCACCAGCACGATATGCTTGCTCGTCTCATCCGGCAGCTGTCTGAAATTGGGCTTCGGCAGGTAATACAGCAAGCGTTCGGCGGCCTCCAGCCCCTGATCCCGGAAATAAAAGCTGGTTTTATCCACGGGGTTTAAGCGCTGGAGAATATGCATGGCCGCAAAGGAAATCTCCACCTTGGCATCCAGGGCGGCAATGATATCCTTTTCATCTCCCTTTTTGTCCGCATCATACAGGAGCCGGTCCGCAATCCTTTTGGCCAGCGGAACATCCAGATTCTCCATGCGCCGGGCATCGAAAATCTTTCCGTAAAGATCCTTCAGATCCTGAATCTCCGTCTTTTTCAGCTTGCGGCGGGAAGTCAGCAGCGGCAGGATATCCTCCTCCAGGATCCGGTTCTTTTCCTGAGACAGCTCGCCGATGGTACGGAAGTTGCTCATCATCAGCTTTCGGTATTCCTTGGCATTCCTGATATCACTGATCAAGGGGGAAGAAAGCTGCCGGATGCGCAGGGTCAGATCCACATACTTCTCAAAATTCTCTTTTCTTTGGTTCATACTCGTTATATCCCCTGATTCTATGATTTATTATTCCATGGATGATCATTTTTCGCCCGGCCCCTACTCGCTGTAGCGGGTGAGAGCATAGGTCTCGGGCGGATTCGTTTTTCCCCGGTTCTTTTTGATGTAGTACAGGGCCCCGTCCGCTGCAGAAAGGAAATCCCAGGGACTGCTGGGGCTGGCGGGGATATCGTTGCATATCCCCTGGGACAGGGTCACGCTGCGGCTTCGGGGCTGATGCTCATGGAGGATTCCCAGGTCCTCCACCTTTGTCTGGACCTCCTGGACCACCCGCTTTAGCGCTTCATCGTCCAGGTCCGTAAAGACCATGACAAATTCGTCGCCCCCATAGCGGGCACATGAGCCCCCGTGCTTTTGGGCGATTTTATTCAGACAGCGGGCAATGCTGATCAGACAGGCATCCCCCTCCCGGTGGCCGTAATTATCGTTAAACTCTTTGAAATAATCGATATCCAGGATGGCAATGGCCAGATTCTGGTTCTTTCCCTCCACCTTTCTGTAGGCCTGATCCAGGGCGTAATTAAGCTGATAGCGGTTGGGGATCCCGGTGAGGGCGTCCGTCTGGGCCCGGCGGGTCAGGGCCTTATTTTCCTCTTCCATCCGCCGCTGATCCTCCCGCAGGGTCTCGATCATATGGGTCAGGCTCACCGCGTGGGAGTACATATCCCGCTGCTCTCCCCGCAGACGGGTCGATAATTCCATGTGGGTTCGGAGCACTTCGCTCAGCCGGCGGGAATCATTGGTGGTGCGGTAATAATCCGCCTTCAGCTCACAGAAGACACACATCACATAGGCCACCTTTGTGTGCATGATGGTTTCGTCCGCCGCCGCCAGCAGATCTCCGGCATCCTGCACCCGGCCCCGCTCCATCAGAATGCGATACAGACCGTTGATGTCCTCCAGCGAATCCTGGATCTGCTGTTCCTTGCGAATGGCCTCCAGCAGGGGCTTCATAAGGCGGCGGGACTCCTCTTCGTCCTGCTTTTCCAGGGCCAGGCGCATCAGAAGATAGGTTTTGGAAAGAAACAGCTCCGACTGCACCTCCGGGGACCCCTGGCTGTAATAACGGAGCATTTCGCCGATGGACTTTTCCGCGCCGGGGATATCTCCCAGATTTAGAGAAGCCAGGGCATCACTGGCCAGCATTATGGTGATATTCTGAATAAAGCGCAGGCTTTTTTTCAGCTTTTTCTGCTTGGCAATGCCCCGCCGCAAATACTTTTTGGCTTCCTTGTAATCCCGCAGTTCCGCATACAGACGGCCGATATTGGCCTCGATCAGCGCCGCGGTGGCCTTATCCTCCAATCGAGTGGAGATATTCATGGCCGTAATGTAATTATTGTACGCAATATCAAAACAGCCGTTATTCAGGGCATCCGCCGCCACAAAACTGTAAATCCGGGCCAGCATGGCCTGATAATCCGCCTTCAGCGCATGGGAAAATGCCTTGCGGAAGGAGAAACGATAGGCCTCTATTTGGGAATCTCTGTAATAAAGATATTGCGCCTGGTAATAGTAGGCAAAGGCCAGCAGGGTGTCGTCCTGGAGCTCCGTGCCCCGGCGGATAAGCTTTTTAAGCGTTCCCATCACCTTGGGAGACAAAATGCTGATTTCCTTCATGGATTGATCCACCAAGGCCTGGGTTTGTGGATCATACTGTTGAATATTCATGATTTTCTCACTATTTCTGCCGTTTCCGGCGGGAAAAGTCCGTTTCAGCCCTCTTGCTGAATCATTATAGCATAATATAACGCAAAAAAACGAAAAAACTAAAACAATTCGATGACAATTCAATGACATTTTGACTTTGGTGACTTTGTTCCTAAGGGCTTTTGACAAATTTCCCGGCGGATGGTAGAATAAGGCCATCGGAAAACCGAAATTCATAAAATAGAGGAGAATAGACTATGGCAAAATATGTATGTCCCGTATGCGGTTATGTACACGAAGGAGATAATCCCCCCGAGGTATGCCCTGTATGCAAGGTGCCCGGGTCCAAATTTGTGAAGCAGGGCGACGAGCTGAGCTGGGCCGCCGAGCATGTGATTGGCGTGGGCCGTCAGTTCCCGGACAGCGTTCCCGCTGAAGTGCAGGAAGAGATCATTAAGGGCTTAAAGGCCAATTTTGAGGGAGAATGCTGCGAGGTGGGCATGTATCTGGCCATGGCCCGGGCGGCCCATCGGGAGGGCTATCCCGAAATCGGCCTGTACTGGGAGAAGGCCGCCTACGAAGAGGCGGATCATGCTTCCCGTTTCTGCGAGATGCTGGGCGATATGGTAAGCCCTTCCACCAAGGAGAATCTGAAAGTTCGCGTAGAGGCGGAAAACGGCGCCACCATGGGCAAGACGGATCTGGCCAAGCTTTGCAAGCAGCACAATCTGGACGCCCTGCATGATGCCATCCACGAAATGGCCCGGGATGAAGCCAGACACGGCAAAGCCTTCAAGGGCCTGCTGGATCGCTATTTCGGCTAAAACATAAGACGGACTTTACAAAAAAGGCCTGAGTTTTAAGGGGTGAGCGAAAATCGCTTGCCCCTCTTTATTTGCCGGCTTACAAAACAAAAGCGCAGCCTTCCAATATGAGGCCGCGGCGGGACAATACTTTTGAGGCGATTTCGCCGAAAAAGTTTTCGTCCGCGTCCGCGGCCAAAAAAGCACACTTTTCCGATTCAAAGCCGCGGCGGGACGATACTTTTGAGGCATTTTTGCCGAAAAAGTTTTCGTCCGCGACCGCGGCCAAAAAAAAACACACTTTTCCGATTCGAAGCCGCGGCGGGACAATACTTTTGAGGCATTTTCGCCGAAAAAGTTTTCGTCCGCGTCCGCGGCCAAAAAAACACACTTTTCCGATTCAAAGCCGCGGCGGGACAATACTTTTGAGGCATTTTTTCCGAAAAAGTTTTCGTCCGCGTCCGCGGCCAAAAAAGGTATTTTATCGTATCACTCCGTGAATCAGAGGCGGATGCGGCACGGCCTCATCGGAAAAGCTTAAGGCCTCTTGGTACATCCGGGCCGCCTCCTCCAGACTCTCCGCCTGCTCCGTATACAGGGTGGCCAACACATCACCATTTTCCACCCGATCTCCGATTTTGGCGCAGAGCATAATACCCGCCGCCATCTGAATACTGTCTGCTTTGGTGCGGCGACCGGCCCCCAAACGGCAGGCCGCCTGACCGATAGCCTCCGCATCCATGGCACTGATGTAGCCGCTGCGGGTGGCCAGCACATCCAGGCTGCAGGCCGCCACCGGGAAACGCTCAGGCTCCTCCAGATAGCGGACATCCCCGCCCTGGGCTTGAATCCATTCCTTCATTTTCTCATAGGCGGCCCCGCTCTCCAGGGTTTCCCGGGCCAGGGCCAGCCCCGCCTCGGGGCTCATGGACAGGGACAGGGCCAGCATTTCTCCCGCCAGGGCCAGACTCACTTCCTTCAGATCACCTTCCAGCTGGCCCTTTAATACCGCCAGAGCCTCCTTCACCTCCAGGGCGTTGCCCACAGCATGGCCCAGGGGCTCATTCATATCCGTAATCAGGGCCGTCATATTCCGGCCGCAGGCCCGGCCGATGGTCACCATCTTTTCCGCCAAGACTTTAGCATCCTCCACGGTTTTCATGAAGGCGCCGCTGCCCACGGTCACATCCAGCACAATGGAGCGGGCCCCCGCCGCAATCTTTTTGGACATGATACTGGAAACAATCAGGGGGATGGAATCCACCGTCCCCGTCACATCCCGGAGGGCATAGAGCTTTTTATCCGCCGGGGCCAGCTCACCGCTTTGGCCTATGACGCAGACCCCCACCTTGCGGGCAATATCCATAAACTCCTTTTCCGAAATCTCCGTTCGATACCCGGGAATGGATTCCAGCTTGTCCACGGTCCCTCCGGTGTGGCCCAGGCCCCGGCCGGACATTTTGGCCACCTTGGCACCGCAGGCCGCCACCAAAGGGGCCAGAATCAGGGTGGTCTTATCCCCCACCCCGCCGGTGGAATGCTTATCCACGGACAGGGCCCCGAATTCACTTAAATCGATGCTGCCGCCGGACTCGGCCATGGCCCGGGTCAGGGCCGCCGTTTCCTCATCCTCCATGCCCTTCAGCAAAACAGCCATAAGCAGGGCGCTGACTTGATAATCCGGCAGGCTGCCTTCCGTGACCCCCTGCACCAGAAAATCAATCTCCTCTCCGCTTAATGAAAGGCCGTGCTTTTTCTTTTGAATCAAATCGATCATCTGCATAAAGCGCCTCCTTACAGGGAAAAACTTAAGGGCAGCAGTTCCTCTAAAGTATAGGCCTTGGTGCCCTCCTCCGGATCAAAAAGAATGATGGGGAAATCCTTGTCGCAGAATTCGCTCATGACCTGACGGCAGATGCCGCAGGGGGGACAGGGGCTGTCTGGTTCCTGACCCTGGGGGGCCCCGCAGACAGCTATGGCCTCGAAGTCCATTTCACCGTCGCTGACGGCTTTGAAAATGGCGGTGCGTTCCGCACAGACCGAGGGACCGTAGGCGGCATTTTCAATATTGCAGCCCAGAATCACCTTTCCGCTTTTTGTGAGCAAAGCCGCACCTACCGCAAAACCGGAATGGGGGCAATAAGCCTTTTCCCGGGCTTCCAAAGCCAAATCATATAAACGCTTATGGGTTACCATTTTCCATCTCCTTTGCAATCTTTACCAGGCGGCTGGTGCCCAGACGGGTAGCCCCCAGCTTGATGAAATCCTCTGCATCCTGAAGGCTGGCAATGCCCCCGGCGGCCTTAATCTGCACCTGAGAGCCCACATGCTCCGCAAACAGGGCCACATCCTCCCGGGTGGCTCCCGCAGTGGAAAAGCCCGTGGAGGTCTTAATGAAATCCGCTCCGGAGCGGGTCACCGTCCGGCACATCCGAATCTTTTCCTCCTCCGTCAGCAGACAGGTTTCAATAATCACCTTCAAAATCCGGCCCCGGCAGGCGGCCCGGATGGCCTTGATTTCCTCCTCCACCGCATCATAGCGGCCCTCCTTCACCCAGCCGATATTGATGACCATGTCAATCTCATCGGCCCCGTCCGCCACGGCCTCGGTGGTTTCGAAAACCTTCACCCCTGTGGTGGCATAGCCGTTGGGAAAGCCGATCACCGTACAGATGGCCAGCTGTTCTCCCACGTATTCCTTGGCCCGGGCCACAAAGGAAGGAGGAATGCAAACAGAGGCGGTGCCATAGCGGATGCCCTCGTCGCAAAGGGCCCGGATCTGCTCCCAGGTGGCCTCCTGCTTCAAAAGGGTATGATCACAGGTTTTTAAGATTTCTTCCAATTTCAGTTCCTGCATGATGTATCTCCTTATCAATTATTAAATATCCGATTCCGGTATCTGAAGAGCCCGGATGCCGGCCATTTCCTTTACCAGAGAGCCGGCGGCAGCGGGGTCCGTGTTGCTGCGCAAAGCAGCCTGAAGAGCCGCCTGGCGCAGACGCCGAAGATTTTCGCTGAGGAGACGGCTTTTTTCCCCGGGGCTTAGGGTCTCGCTGAAGGAATAACTGAAAACCTCCGCCGCCAGCTGATTCATTTCCCCGTCCTCCACCAGACGGCTCAGCAGCGCCCCGGGCTGTAATGGCTCCCCGGTTTTTCCCTCCACAATCAGCCGATACAGCTGCCGGTAGTTTTCCTGGGGCATATCCGTTTCCCGAAGGATCGCCCGGATCTGCCCCTCCGCCAGAGGCGATAAAGCCGCCCAGTTTAAAAGCAGCCGGGCCGCCGCCAGCAGACCTGCCGGCCCCTTTTCCCGCCCCCGCCCGGGAGTGGCGGGCAGGATGTCATCCAGCGCCGGCGGGGGAATATCCTCCTGATAACGCCTGTTGCCCACCCCGTTGATCAGGCCCTTTAAATGGGCCGGTGCAATCTGATGCCGGCTGCATATGGCCTGGATATAATTTTCCCGTTCCAATTCCTCCGTAAAGCCTGTAAGCTCCTCTGCCAGCTTCCGGTGGAAAGCGGTGCGGCCGGCGGGATCCGCCATATTGTAGGATTTCCGCCATACATCGGACTGGAAAAGGAAGGCATTTTCCGCCTCCCGGATCCGCTCCTCAAAGGCTTCGGCCCCCTTATGAACGATAAATTCATCCGGATCCTTATGCTCCTCCAGAGACAGGACCCGGCATTCCACCCCGCCGCTTCTTAGCCGGGGAATGGCCCTAAGGGCCGCCTCCACCCCGGCGCCGTCGCTGTCGTAGCAGAGAATCACCGGCTTGCCCAGGCGCTTAAACAGCAGCACCTGACCTCCGGTAAGGGCTGTGCCCAGGGTGGCCACGGCACAGTCAAAACCCGCCTGATGCAGGGCAATCACATCCATATAGCCTTCGCAGAGCAAAAAGTAGGGCCGCCGGCTCTGCCGGGCCAGATGCAGACCGTAAAGATTCCGGCCCTTATCGAAAACCGCTGTTTCCGGGGTGTTTAAATATTTTGGTTCTCCCTTGCCCAGGATCCGCCCGCCGAAGCCGATGACCCGGCTGGATCGGTCCAGGATGGGGAACATGACCCGCTGATAAAAATAATCCCGGGGCTTTTTCCCCTCGGCAAAACGGGCCAGGGCCGCGGCTTTTATCTCCTCATCGGAAAAGCCCTTTTGTTTCAGATAACGGTACAGGCCCTCGTAGCCTTCGGCGGCGTAGCCTAAGCCGAATCGCTGCATGGTTTCCGGGCTTAGGCCCCGGCGGTTGAAGTACTCCAGACCGGACTTGCCCGCCGGGTCTCTCAGCTGATAATAATAGTAGCGGGCGGCCTCCCCGTTTAGATTCAAAAGCCGCATCCGAAGGTTTTCCTGCTGTTTTTCCGCCTGGCTCATTTCCCGCTCCGGCAGGCTGATTCCCGCCCGGGCCGCCAGCTCCGATAAAGCATCCTGAAAGCTGATATTTTCATATTGCATCAGAAAGCTCAGCACATTGCCCCCGGCCCCGCATCCGAAGCAGTAATACATCTGCTTGGCCGGAGATACACAGAAGGAGGGGGTGTTTTCGTTGTGGAAGGGACAGCAGGCAAAGTAATTGGCCCCCCGGCGGGTCAGTTTCACCCGGGCGCCGATCACCGTCACCACATCATTGCGGCTTCGTATCTCCTCTATCAATTCCTCCGGATACAGGGGCATTATAGCTTGATAAACCTTCCTTACTTTTTCCAGGAGCGGGGAATAAACAGCTCCTGATAGCGATCGATGGCATAATTGTCCGTCATGCCGGCGATATAGTCACATACCGCCCGGCTCCAGGACTCATTGTAAATCCACACCGCCTCCACATATTCGTGGGGCAGCTCCTGGTCGTGCATAATATAATAACCGTAGAGGCTCCGCAGAAGATCCTGGGCCTTACCCTCCTCCGCCTTGGCAATACTGTGGAGATAGATATGGTTGAACATGAAGCTCCGAAGGCCGGTAACCGCCTCCTTGATCCGGGGCTGCATATCCACCTGGGGCTTGTCCAGACTGTAATCGATGATGCCGTGGACCATGGTGTTGAGCCGTTCCCGGACGGTATGGCCCAGCACGGCGGTAAATTCCCGGGGCAGCATTTCCTCGCTTAAGAGGCCCGCCCGGAGGGCATCGTCGATATCATGATTGATATAGGCGATCTTGTCGCAAAGCTGCACCACCTTGCCCTCCATGGTCATGGGGGTGCCGTCCACCCGGTGTTGGAAGATACCGTCCCTAACTTCCTCGGTCAGATTCAGACCCTTGCCATCCTTTTCCAGCCGTTCCACCACCCGCAGGCCCTGATCGTAGTGATTGAAGCCCTCGGGGCAAAGCTCGTTTAAGACCCGCTCTCCCGCGTGGCCGAAGGGGGTGTGGCCCAGATCATGGCCCAGGGCGATAGCCTCGGTCAGGTCCTCGTTAAGCCGCAGGGCCCGGGAAACGGTGCGGGCGATCTGCTGCACCTCCAGGGTATGGGTCAGCCGGGTGCGGTAATGGGCCCCCTCCGGGGCCAGAAAGACCTGGGTCTTGCTTTTGAGGCGCCTGAAGGCCTTGGAATGGAGGATCCGGTCCCGGTCCTGCTGATAGCAGGTCCGCAGGGGACAGGGTTCATCCTCCCGGGCCCGACCCTTGGAATTTTTGCTCAAGGCCGCATATCGGCTCAGGGTTTTGGCCTCCAGCTGCTCCGTTTGTTCACGAATGGTCATTTTGCCGTTCCACCCTTTCATCCAGGAAATGAATCAGATCCCGGTACACATCCGCCCGGTCCTCTTCATTTAAAATCTCGTGCATATCATCCTTGTACAGAATCACATCCACATCCGTCAGACCCCAGGCCTTAAAACGGTTGTATACATGGAGGACGCCTTTGCTCATATCCCCCACGGGATCCTTCATGCCGGCCATCAGCAGCACCGGCAGATTATTGGGGATTCTGTTTCGATCCTTTTCCAGGCCCAGCTGTTCCAAAAGCCGGAAGAAATCCCGGTAGGCTCCCACGGTGAAGGGGAAGCCGCATAAGGGGTCTGCCCGGTAGGCCTCCACCACCTCGTCCCGGGTGCAGAGCCAGTTTTCCAGACTGCCGTAGGCCCCGTCCGCCAGCTTTTCCACCAAGGGACTATAATAATGATCTCCCTTGCTGAGAAGCAGCAGCCGAGCCAGGCGCCGGCCTGCGTGGGCCTTCAGATAGGGCTGATGGCCCGTGCCGCTTAAAATCAATCCCGCCAGGGCCTGGGGCCAGAGGGTGATATAGCGGCGGGCAAAGAAGGAACCCATGCTGTGGGCCAGCATGAACACTCCTTTTCCGGGGAAAAGCTCCTTGGCCTTCTCCGTGACGGAGAGCATGTCCTTCAGCAGGCACTGGCCTCCCTTTTCCTTGGCAAAAAAGCCCAGCTCCTCCTCCGAGACCAGGGATTCTCCGTGGCCCAAATGATCGTGGCCGATCACTCCGTAGCCCTTTTCCGTGAGCATTCTGGCGCATTCTTCATACCGGAGGATATGCTCCTTCATGCCGTGGACCAGCTGGACCACAGCCTTTGCTTCTCCTGCCGGCCTCCAGACAAAGCCCCGAAGGGTGGTGCGGCCGTCGGCAGAAGGGATATGAAACTCTGTTCTCATGGGGCCTCCTTTCCGGGAAGCATCTTTCGCCTCCCCGGCTGATTCAATCAGGCTTTATTCAGCCATTCCTTTACATGGGGCAGGATGGCCCGCAGGGCCGCTCCCCGATGGCTGATGGCATTTTTGTCTTCCTCCGACAATTGGGCCATGGTACAGGCCCGCTCCGGCAGGAAAAAGATGGGATCATAGCCGAATCCCCCTTCACCGGCGGCTTCATAAGCAATGCGGCCGTCTACTCTTCCTTCGGCGGTTTTGGCCAGGGCTCTTCCCCCCCGGCCCGGTCGCACAAAGGCGATCACACAGCGGTAATCCGCTGCCCGTTCCTTTTCCGTTACCCGCTCAAGCAGGGACAGAATGGCCTGATTTTTAATATCGTAGGACACATCTTCTCCCATATAGCGGGCGGAATAAACCCCCGGGCCGCCTCCCATGGCCCTCACTTCCAGACCGGAATCGTCCGCCAGCACCGCCTGACCCGTGGCTTTAAAAATCCTCCTGGCCTTGATAAGGGCATTCTCCTTAAATGTACTGCCCGTCTCTTCGATTTCCTGCTGCCAGCCGATATCCTTCAGGCTCAGCACCTGAACGGGTTCCTGCTCCAGCAGGGCCCGGATCTCCCGGAGTTTTCCTTCATTGTGGGTGGCGATAATCAACTGTTTCATCAATGCAGTCATCCTTTAGTGGCCCTCACCCTGTCAGCTTCGCTGACATCCCTCTCCCGCGTCCGGGAGAGGGCAAGAGGGGGTTTTGGGCCCCGGAATTCATAAAAGTAGGTTTTCATCATGCCGTTATAGATTTTGCGGTTTTTGTCCGCCTTCCGGCCGAAGGCCCTCTCCACCCCCTCATAGGGGCTGATCACATAGGCGGACCAGTCCTCCAGGGCCCTAAAGCGCTCTCCCAGACTGCCGTAGAGGGCCGGCAGGGCCTCCTTGTCCTCCAGCCGTTCCCCATAGGGAGGATTGGTGATGAGAAAGCCGTATTTCTTGCTGTGGCTTAAATTCTTAACATCCCGGGCCTGAAAGTGGATCATGGATTCCACTCCGGCCAGCCGGGCATTTTCCCGGGCCGCCCGAATAATGGATTCATCGATATCATAACCCTGAATGTCCGGTTTAACGGAAAAATCCGCCTGGGCGGCCAGATCCTCCCGCCAGCGCTGCCAGGCTTCCTGCGGGAAAAGATGGGGCCAGTTTTCTCCGGAAAAACTGCGATGTAAGCCCGGAGCCGCCCCCGCCGCTTTCAGGGCCGCCTCAATACAGAAGGTGCCGCTGCCGCAAAAGGGGTCCACCAGAATCCGGTCCTTATGCCAGGGCGTCAAATCCAAAAGGGCCGCCGCCAGGGTCTCCGTAATGGGGGCCTTGCTCACCAGCTTCCGGTAGCCCCGTTTGTGGAGGGACTCTCCTGAAATATCCAGGCCCACACTGACCCGATCCTTCAAAAGACTCACCCGCAGGGGGTAGGCCGCCCCGCTTTCGGGAAAGACCGTCAGATGATAGGCCTGTTTCAGGCGCTCCACCATGGCCTTTTTCATAAGGGACTGAATGTCCGAGGGGCTGAACAGGGCGCTGCGGACAGAGGAAGCCTTGGCCACCCAAAAGCGGGCGTCCCGGGGCAGATACGCCTCCCAGGGCAGGGCCTTGGTGTGCTCGAAAAGCTCTTCGTAGCTTAAGGCGGTAAATTCCCCCACCTGCAGCAGCACCCGTTCCGCCGTACGCAGGGACAGATTGGCCAGGATCCCGGCCTCCTCATCCCCCGTAAAATAGACCCGGCCATCCTCCACCCGGCTGATTTCACAGCCCAGGTCCAGGATCTCCCGTTTGCAGACGGACTCTAAACCGAAATGACAGGGGGCGATGTAAGTAAACATATTTATTTCAGCACCAGGTGCTTAGGTAGGCCGTTTTCCATCACAGGATAGCTCTCCCCCTGGATCAGGGGCAGGGCGTAACGGATGAAGTCGTCAGATACCTGGCTGCCCTCTTCGGTGATCCATTCCAGGGGCACCAGCCGCTCCACATTGGAGATGTGATGCACATCCGCCAAACCGATTTCGCATACATAGGGCACTTCATTAGCCCGCAGCAGGGTGGCCATGAGCCCTGTGCGGCCGGACAGGGCCGCCTCCACCGCCTTGTCTCCGGACTGGAAGGCCTCGTTCACATCCGTCTGGGATGCAAAATGGGCGGCGCAGCGCTGAAGGGTGGAAAACTCGATGGCCCGGGTCTTGCAGCCGAATTCCTTCTCGCAGAAGGCGGTCAGATAGGTGGCGGTGCCCCCCATCTGCTTGTGGCCGAAGGCGTCCACCGCCTTATCCGCATCGGCATATTCACAAATAAAGGTGCCGGAGGCATCGTGGATGCCCTCGGAAACCGCGATCATCAGGTTGTTTTTCTTCTCCAGAAGGGCCGCTACTTTAGCGCGGAAGGCCTGAAGGTCAAAGGGCACCTCCGGCAAATAGATCAGATCCGGGCCGGGGCAGTCCGCTCCCCGGGCCAGAGCCGTGGCCGCCGTGAGCCAGCCTGCATTCCGGCCCATGATTTCCATGATATAAATGGTTTTGTTGGTGCTGTAAACCACTTCATCCCGGATGGCTTCCTTGGTCATGGCGGCAATGAATTTAGCCGCGCTGCCGAAGCCCGGGGTGTGGTCCGTTTCCGCCAGGTCGTTGTCGATGGTTTTGGGAGCTCCCACAAAGCAGATGGGGGAGCCGATCTTCTGGCCGTAATCCGTCAGCTTCCGGATGGTATCCATGGAATCGTTGCCTCCGATGTAAATAAAGGCAGCGATCTCATATTTTTTCAGCAGGGAAAAGATCTTTTCGAACAGCGCCGTGTCCTTTTCCGGATCCGGCAGTTTAAAACGGCAGGATCCCAGATAGGCCGCCGGGGTTTTTCGCAGAAGCTTTACCAGCTCGTTGCTGCCCAGCACCGTATCCAGATCCACCATTTGTTCTTCCAGAAAGCCCTGGATGCCGTTTCTCATACCATATACTTTATCTGCCCCCATGGCCTTGGCCCGGCAGTAAACCCCTGCCAGGGAGCTGTTGATCACCGAGGAAGGGCCGCCGGATTGTCCCACGATTACATTCTTCATAATGCATGCTCCTTTTTGTTTATCCATCACCGCCCGAGGGCGGCTGATTCATCTATTGTATCACCGGCCCGGGAAGGGCGCAAGAACACAGGGAAAAAACCCTCATAAAAGAAAGAAGGCCGCTTTTGCGGCCTCCCGGGGAAAAAGAATTTATGACGCCGATTGACATCACAGTCAGGCGGCTGAGCGCTGTACTCTACCCTTCCAGATCCTCCGCTGCCTGGGCTAGAAGCTCCCGGATGGACAGGTGCTGGGGACAGACCCCCTCGCAGGCCCCGCAGCCGATACAGTCGGAGGCTTTGCCCCCCTCCTTGGTGCGCCAGCCATAACGCTTTTTGGCATCCTCTAGATTCTGGAAGCGCAAATAGAAATTGTGGACCGAAAAGATACCGGGAATATTGATCTGCATGGGGCATCCCTCCACACAGTATTTGCAGGCGGTACAGGGGATCTGCCTTTGGGATTTCAGAATATCCCGGACCTGTTCAATGGCTCCCTTTTCCTCCGGAGACAGGTGCTCAAAATGCTCCATGTAGGACATATTGTCCTCCACCTGCCCGGTGGTGGACATGCCGGAGAGCACCGCCAGCACCCCCTCCAGGGAAGCCGCATAACGGATGGCCCAGGAGGCCAGGGAAGCTTCGGGCCGCATTTCCTTCAATACGGCAGCCCCCGCCTCCGGCAGGCTGGCCAGGGTGCCCCCCTTCACCGGCTCCATGATCACCACCGGCTTGCCATGCTTTCTGGCGATCTCATAACAGGCCCGGGATTGTACATCGGGGTTTTCCCAGTCCGCATAATTGATTTGCAGCTGAACGAATTCCGCCTCCGGATGCTCCGTCAGGATCTCCTCCAGGATCTCCGGGGTGTCGTGGAAGGAAAACCCGAAATGCCGGATCAGCCCCTCTGCCTTCTTCTGGGCCACGAACTCCCACAGGCCGTAATCCTGGTACAGCTTCCTGTTGTTGCGGTCCATGGCATGGAGAAGGTAATAATCGAAGTATCCGGCCCCGGTGCGCTCCAGGCTGATTGCCAGCTGCTTTTTGGCCGCCTCCTCGCTGCCTGCCGCCCGGGCATTGATCTTGGAGGCCAGGGTATAGCTTTCCCGGGGATGACGCTCCACCAGGATCTTTTTTGTGGCCTCCTCCGAGCCTTCGTACACATAGGCCGTGTCAAAATAGCTGCCGCCTCCCTGAAGAAAGCGATCTACCATCTCTTTGCCCTGTTCGATATCGATGGCCCCCTCCGGCAGCCGGGGAAGACGCATCAGACCAAAACCAAGCTTGATACCCATTCCATGCCTCCTTTCTTCTTCCAAGGCCTGCTTCCGCTCTTCCAAAAGCTGAAGCCTGTGCCTTATTTCCTGGACCCGGCTTTCATTTTCGCCGGTATTCTCCGGGATATTTCGTAAAATGCCCCGTAATTTCACCTCTTCTTTTTGTAGATATCGCTTATATTCAGGAAAGTTCTCTTCTAAGATATGACAACCGAAGGCCCGCTGGACCTCTGTCAGGGGCCGGGATGAGCCCGGTTCCACCGAAAGGATAAAATAAAATTTCCCCTCTTCCTCCACCAGCCGCTCCAGCACTATGCCATAGCCTTCGGCCTCCAGAAAACTGCGGAAATGGGGAATGTCCGATTGGGGAGAAAGGATTAGCCGCCGGGCCTGCCGGGCCACGGAGGCTCCCTCGCTGAGGATCCGTTCCATCAAGGGTCCCCCCATGCCAGCTATCACCAGGACCTCTGCCTCCCCGGGCTGCAAAACCTGAAGGCCATCCCCCTGACGAAGAAAGATGCTGCCCTCCAGGCCCTCTTTTTCCACCAGGGCCCGGGCGGCTCCCAGGGGACCGGGCCGCAAATCCGAAGCAATCACCTGCCGGGCCAGGCCCCGCTGTTGTAAGGCCACCGCCAGCAATCCGTGATCCGTGCCGATATCCGCCGCCCTTTCGCAGGGGGGCACCAGGGATAAGAGAGCCTCCAGCCGCCGGGACAGGGCCATTTTATACCTCCAGAGAGAGCGGGGGCTCCTGGCTTTTCTGTTCCTGGGCCACCAGCCGGTCCCCCTGTTCCCCGGCGGCCAGCTCCGCCTCCACCGCGGAGGCGATCTCCTGGTATTGCACCGGATCCATCTGGGGCAGCCGGTCCAGGGAGCTTAATTGAAAACGCCGCAGAAACTCTTCGCTGGTTTTAAACAGCAGGGGCCGGCCCGGGGCATTTTGCCTGCCTGCCTCCTCCACCAATCCGTATTCCACCAGTCGGTTCACCGCATGATCGCTGGAAACACCGCGGATCCTTTCAATATCCCCTTTGGTCACAGGCTGCTTGTAGGCAATAATAGCCAGGGTCTCCAGCACCACATCCGTAAGAGCCGGTGCCCCGGGCTTTTTAACCATTTTGATCAGAGCATCGTAGCAGCCCTCAGCGCTGGAAAGCTGCAGACGGTCCTCCAGGGAAAGAAGCCGTAATCCCCGGCCTGTTCTTTCGTATTCCAGGGCCAGGCTTTCCGCCAGATAATCCAGCTTTTCCCGAGAGATTTCCATCACTTCCGCAATCAGATTTTTACTCACGGAACTGCCCATGGCAAAGAGGATGCCCTCCAGTATATATTCCCCCTTCATGCCGCCTGCTCCAAATTAAAGTCGTCCCGGGTGGAATCCTCGCTGAGACGGATCTCGCCGGTTTTTATCAATTCCAGGATGGCCATAAAGGTCACCACGATCTCCAGACGGCTGGCCCCGCTGTTTAAGAGGGAACGAAAGCTGTGCCGTCCCTTTCGCCGCACCCGCTGCCGCACATAATCCAGCCGGTCTCCGATTTTTACCGCCTCACGCTCGATTTCTCCGAAACGGGAACGGACCAGGTCTATTTTTGACGCATGGCGTTTAAGGATTTCCTGACAGATCCGCTGTAGCTTCTCTGCGGTCAAATCCCCCAAAAGCCTGTCCAGATCCACGGGGGGACGGTATTTTTCCACCTCCCGGGGGAGCTGCCGGGTCCGATAAAAGAAGCGGTCACTGCCCTCCTGGCACAGCCGCAAATCCCCTGATAAAAGCTTGAATTTTTTATGTTCCAAAAGCCGTGCCACCAGCTCCGCCCGGGGGTCCTCCGCCTCCTCCGTTTCCGGCTCAGGCCGGGGCAGGAGCATGCGGGCCTTGATATCCAGCAGGGTGGCAGCCATCACAATAAACTCGCTTAGGTTTTCCAGCTTCTCTTCCTTCATGACAGCCAGATATTCCAGATACTGCCCCGTGATCAGGGCAATGGGGATGTCATATATATTGATTTTGTTCTTGTCAATAAGATGAAGCAGCAGGTCCAGGGGACCTTCAAAGCTTTCCAATTTCAGAGATAATTCCATGGGACACACACCTGTACTTATACATCTTATGGTATGGCAAGCAGTGCTGACATACCACATCTAGGTATTTTAGCAAAAAAAAAGAAAGGACACAAGTT
>CACZSB010000094.1 GCA_902783765.1 uncultured Lachnospiraceae bacterium | reverse complement strand
TACGCCGCACCGGGGTATTATAAAAAAGATCCCGGATGCTAAAACAGGTGCCCGCCGGGGCGTCGCAGGGCTCTTCTGCCAATTCCCGCCCCCCTTCTATCACATAGCGCAGGCCCTGCTGGGCCTCTGCAGTTCGGGTAATAAGCTCCACCCGGGTCACGGAGGCAATGGAGGACAGGGCCTCCCCTCGAAAGCCCAGGGAGCAGATGGAAAACAGATCCTGGGCCTGGCGGATTTTGCTGGTGGCATGGCGAAAAAAGGCCAGCCTAACCTGCTCTGACGGAATCCCGCAGCCGTTATCCCTGACTCGAATCAGCTCCAGGCCGCCGCCCTTCAGCTCCACGGAAATATCATCCGCGCCGGCATCCAGGGCGTTTTCCACCAGTTCCTTCACCACGGAAGCCGGTCGTTCGATTACTTCCCCCGCGGCGATTTGGTCTATGGTTTGTTCATCTAAAATATGAATATCGGGCATAATACGTTAAAATATAATTTCGTTTCCTTTAAAGTCCGGCCGGGCCTCGTAGGCTGCCTTCATGGCGGCGGCAAAGGTTTCCGCATCCCGGCTGCCCATGGTTTCAAAGCTGGAATGCATGGCCAGCTGGGCCATGCCGATGTCCACTGTGTAAACCGGGGTATCCAGATTGGCAATCAGTCCCAGGGTGCCGCCTCCGGGCAGATCCGGCCGATTGGAATAATGCTGAACCGGGATATCCCCCCGCCGGCAGATTTCCGTAAAAAGAGCCGAGGATACGGCATCCGTGGCATAGCGGGGAGAATGCTTTACCACCACGCCGCCGTTTAAAATCGGCGCTTCATTGAAATCCGATAATTCCGGATGGGCGGGATGCTTGGCATGGCCGTTATCGCAGGAAAGCATAAAGCTGTTGTCCAAAAGGGCCACATGCTGGGCCGGGCTCAAATACAGGGCTTCGGAAAGCATGCTCAGGACCCGGGGCAGCAGATCCGCAGCCGCTCCCTGCTTGGTGCCGGAGCCGATCTCCTCGTTGTCAAAAAGGCACAGCACCGGGATTCGATCCGTTTCCCGGGCATTCAAAAAGCCCTCCATGCAGGCATAGACGCAGGCCAGATCATCCAGTCTGGGGCTGGAAGCAAATTCCTGACGGGGGCCCCAGACCGTGCCGGGCTGGTTGTTGTATAAATACAGATCCCAGGACAGAATATCCTCCTCCCGCACCCCGGCGGCCTGGGCGATTTCCCAGCGGAAACTCCCCTTATTTTCCTTGGCGCAGTACAGGGCCAACAGCTCCTTGGAGGGGTCATATTTTACCCCGTCGTTAATGCCCTTCTGCATATGGACCGCCACATTGGGAATCAGGGCGCAGTCCCGCCTTAAATCCACCAGCCGGCTTTCCAGACCGCTGCCGCTGCGGACCAGCACCCGGCCGGCCACACTTAGAGGGCGATCCACCCAGCTGGCGTTAATCATGCCGCCATAACGCTCCGTTTCCAGCCGGATATAGGGTCCCTCCAGTTCCGCATTATCCCGAATCCGCAGACAGGGACTGTCCGTATGGGCCGCCGAAATAATAAAGCCCCTGGGGGATGTCTCCGGTAGCTTAAAAGCAATCAGGGAGGAGCCGTTGCGGGTAATATAATAGCGTCCCCCCTGCTTGAGGGTCCATTCCGAGGCGGGCAATTCCGTAAAGCCCTCCTCTGCCAGGCGCTTTTTGGCGTTTTCCACCGCAAAAAAACATACGGGACTCTGTTCGATGAATTGCAGCATTTTCTTAA
Organism: uncultured Lachnospiraceae bacterium; assembly: GCA_902783765.1. Classification (GTDB taxonomy): domain Bacteria; phylum Bacillota; class Clostridia; order Lachnospirales; family Lachnospiraceae; genus UBA6987. Next base: position 2,833 of record CACZSB010000094.1, on the reverse strand, counting down.
TCATGGGTATCCTCCTGATTCTGTTTGGTAGAGCCTGCAAACGGGCTGTGGCTATTTACAATGAATATGCCCCGGTCCGCTTCGGCTCAGCTTCGGTTCCTTATATCATTTTGCAAACGGTACAAAGTATTCAATGCGGCCTTGGGGGTCATTTCCTCCAGGTCCAGGGCTTCGATTTCCTTGATGATCTCGTCGTCCGGCATACTGCCGAAAAGGGACAGTTGCCCCCGGTCCACCGCATCGGGCCGTTTCACCAACGGTGCCGCCTCCACAGGCCGCCCTCCGGCGCCCACAATATCCCGGGCCCGGGCGGAAATATCCGCATCGGAAAGCTCCTCCAAAAGATCCCTGGCCCGCTTGAGCACGGACTCCGGCAGCCCCGCCAGCCGGGCCACCTGAATGCCGTAGCTTTTATCGGCGCCTCCGGGGATGATCTTTCGCAGGAAAATCACCGAATCTCCCTGCTCCTTTACCGCCACGCAATAATTGTGGACCCCGGCCACGCTGCCCTCCAGCTCCGTGAGCTCATGGTAATGGGTGGCAAAGAGGGTCCTGCAGCCCAGGATCCGGTTAGAAGCCATATGCTCCACCACCGCCCAGGCAATGGACAGGCCGTCGAAGGTGCTGGTGCCCCGGCCGATCTCGTCCAGGATCACCAGGCTTCGGGGGGTGGCATGGCGAAGGATATTGGCCACCTCCGTCATTTCCACCATAAAGGTGCTCTGGCCCGAGGCCAGATCATCCGATGCCCCCACCCGGGTAAAGATCCGGTCACAAAGGCCGATATCCGCCTCCGCCGCCGGCACGAAGGAGCCCATTTGAGCCATCAAAACAATCAGGGCCGTTTGGCGCATATAGGTGGATTTTCCGGCCATATTAGGACCGGTTATAATGGATAGGCGGAAATCTTTCCCATCCAGATAGGTATCATTCGGCGTAAAGCCGTCCCCGTCGAGCATTTTTTCCACAACCGGGTGGCGGCCCTCCCGAATATGGATTACCCCTTTTTCGTTCAGCGAAGGGCGGACATAGCGATTCCGCTCCGCCACCAGGGCCAGCGAACTGAGGGCATCCAGCAGGGCCAGTCCCCGGGCCGTTTGCTGGATCCGAACCGTCTCACCCACGATTTTATCCCGAATTTCCGTGAAGATTTGATATTCCAGGGCCATACTTTTATCCTGGGCCCCCAGAATCGTATCCTCCATCTCCTTTAGCTGGGGCGTGGTGTATCGTTCCGCATTGACCAGGGTCTGGCGGCGGATAAAATAATCCGGCACCTGATCTTTGTAGGAGTTGGTGACTTCGAAATAATAACCGAAAACCTTATTGAATTTAATGCGGAGATTCTTGATGCCGCTTTTATCCCGCTCTTCCCGTTCCAGGTTCAGAAGCCAGTCCTTCCCCTCGGTGGAGGCCCGCTGAAGCCGGTCATTTTCCGGGCTGTATCCGGGCCGGATGATGCCTCCCTCCTTGACGCTTAAGGGGGGATCCTCCACAATGGCGGCCTTTAAAAGGGCGGTGATATCCTCCAGGGGATCCAGCATTCCGTTGATTTCCCGCAACAGTTCGCTGTCCTTTAAAGCCAGCACCGCCTTAATGGGAGCCACCATTTCCAGAGAATTTCCCAGGGCCACCAGGTCCCGGGCATTGGCATGGCCGAAGGCCAGCCGCCCCAGCAGCCGTTCCAAATCGTAAATAGGCCGTAAATATTCCCGGATCTCCTCCCGGTCGATCACCGCCTGGTTCAGCTCCTCCAAAGCGTCCAGCCGGGCCAGAATCTTGGCCTTTTCCAGCAGGGGCTGTTCAATAAAGCTCCGCAACTGTCTGGCCCCCATGGCGGTGCCGGTTTTATCCAGTACCCACAAAAGGCTGCCCCGGCGCTCTTTATCCCGCAGGGTCTCCGTCAGCTCCAGATTCCGCCGGGCGGCGGCATCCAGCAACATATAAGCCCCGGGGTGATACAGACTCAGCTGATTGATATGGGCCAGGGAATTCTTCTGGGTTTCCTCCAAATAGGCCAAAAGGCCCCCCGCCGCCATGAGCCCCGCCGGGCGGTCCTTTAAGCCCAGGGCCTCGGTATGGGCCACATGAAAATGCTTTTGCAAAAGGGCTTTGGCCCTGCTTTCCCGAAAGAAGCCCCCTTCCAGGGCCGTTAAAAGGGGCTCCCGGCCCAAAAGCGCATCCTTGGCGCCGCTCATAAAAAAGGCTTCGTTGCAAAGGATTTCTGCGGGATCAAAGCGGGAAACCGCCTCGGCCAGGGCCTCCTGCCCCGGAAGTTCTCCCACAAAAAAGGCGCCGGTACTCACATCCGTTAAAGCCATTCCGAAAACATCAGCCTCAAAAAACATTTCATAAAAATCACCCAGGCGATAAAACAGGATACAATCCTTGTTTTCCTCCTTGGTAGCTAAATAATGCTGCATCATGGGTGATAACATGGTAAACCTCGTATATTTATCCTACGGGAAATGCCCCGTCAAAGCATAGTGCCGATATAATAAAAACCCTTCACGGCCTCTAATTTCACATCCACGATTGTTCCGATCATATCTTTATCTCCGGGGAAATGAACCATCACATTATTCCCCAGCCTTCCGGTGACCCGTCCCGGCACCTGGGCATCCTTTCCCTCCACCAAAACAGGCAGGATGCGGCCCAAATCCCGGCCGCTCATTTCCGAGCCGATTCGCTGCACCAGGTTCAAAAGCCGGGCAAAGCGCTCCTTCACCACCGGTCCCGGCACCTGATCCGGCAATTCGGCCGCCGGCGTGCCGCTGCGGGGGCTGTAAATAAAGGTAAAGGCACTGTCGAAACGGACCGTCTCCACCACCTT
>CACZSB010000093.1 GCA_902783765.1 uncultured Lachnospiraceae bacterium | reverse complement strand
TCTGTCCCAGCTGGGGAAGTTCATAAAATCCTCAAAGAAATCGTTTCCAAAAATGCTCGGTAATAACATGGTCTTTTCCTCCTTTTTATGAATGGGATGGGGAATCCAGGATTCCTTCCATCCGTTTGTTGTGGACTCCGAGATGCTTTCCTCATCTCTTGGCCCTACTATAACACGGTTGTTAGCACTCGTCAATAGTGAGTGCTAACAATTTTTGTGAAGTTTTTGTGTCCTGGGCCTGGACAAGCACGCAATGACAATGATGGGGGGTATAATACAGATTACGAAGGACAATCTATTCATTTTATTCTTTATATGCTACAATAAAAACCGAAAAAAGTGTGGGTGAGATAGTTTTTACCTGTCATCCTGTTTTACTGCGAGGTGAATGAATTGGGCAAGCAGGCGAAGTGGACGAAAAAAATAGCGGCCTATGTGAATGCTTTTTTTAGAAAGCACCTTACTATCCCTCGAATGAGGCGTAAGCTTAGACAAACGGATTTCACCCTCTTAAGCAACAATTGTTTCGCGGGGCTTTTTCTGCATGATTTGGGGCTTCGCTTTGACACGCCGACGGTCAATCTTTTTTTTCGGGGAACAGACTTTTTTGACTTTTTGGAGCATCTTGATCATTATCTGTCAATGCCGTTAGAGGAAATCTCCAATTCGGTCCCGGAACTGGCCGGACTGAATTATCCGGTAGCAAGGATTTCCGGAGGGGATGCTGGGAAAGACATTGAAATTCATTTTATGCACTACACTTCCTTTGAGGAAGCTGAAACCGCTTGGGAGAAGAGGAAACAGCGCATCCATCCGGATCATCTTTTTGCAGTCTGGAATTATTTTGAATCGGGTGACGAGGCAATGTTTGCGCGGGCGCAGGCCCTGCCGCTAAAGCACAAGATGATCATTGTGAATCATCCGGTGGATAAGCAAGAGTATCCGGATTTCCGCTTTGTAAAAGGCTTGACGGAAACGGCGGATTTCTTTGCGGACAAGGGATTTTTCGGTCGACCATATGATAGGATAGATTTGGTGGGCTGGATCAATCAGGGAATGGAAGAGAAAAAAAATCAATATTGAAGAAATCAAATTTGGAGGTTTATTATGGGTGCAGCATTCAATGAAGATTATTGTCTGGAGGCCTTTCAGCGTCTGCTGGCGGTGGATTCCACCACGGGCCAGTATGAGGAGATTCAGACTCTGCTTTGCGATATGATACGGGAACTGGGCTATGAGCCCGTCACCACCCACAAGGGGGGCGTGCTGGTGGATCTGGGCGGGGAGGGCAATCCCCTGGCAGTGACGGCTCATGTGGACGACATCGGACTCATGGTCCGCCATGTGAATGCGGACGGCACATTAAATGTTTGCGCCGTAGGCGGCCTGTATCCTTTTTATTGCGTCACGGAAAATGTGCGGATCCACACCCGGGCCGGAAAGGTCTTTACTGGCGCCATCTGCCGCACCCCCAATTCCATCCATGTGACGGAGGAAGAACTGAGAAGCGTGCTTCCGGATTTCCGCAGCAATGTCTGCGTGGTGCTGGATCAGGATGTAAAATCCGCCGAGGAGACCAGGGCTCTGGGCATCGATACGGGGGACATCATTGCCCTGGAACCCCGTTACCGCTATGAAAACGGATATATCAAGTCCCGCTTTGTGGATGATAAGGCTTGTGCGGCGCTGCTGCTGCTGGCCATGAAGGAAATTAAGGAAAAGAAGATCAAGCTGCCCCGGCAGGTCTGGTTCTATTTCGCCATGTTTGAGGAAATCGGCCACGGCACCACCTGGCTGCCGGAGGATGTGAAGGATGTGCTGGCGGTGGATATTGCCCCCACGGGCCCCCAGCAGAATTCCGACGAGCGGAAGGTTTCTATTTTTGCCAAGGATTCCCGCTTCCCCTATCACTGGGCCATGACCAACGAGCTGATTGACGCGGCCAAAGAGGCGGGGGTGGATTATGTGATGGATATTTTCACCCCCCACTACGGCACCGACGCCGATGGCTCCGTAATGGCCGGCTATGATATCCGTCATGCCGCCATGGGCCCCGGCACCGCCAATTCCCACGGCTATGAGCGGACCCATGTGGAGGGCCTCAGAAATACCTATGAGCTGCTGATGGCATACTTAATGAGAAAATGATATCCTAAGGCCCCGAAGGGCCCCGGGACTATTTAGGGAAGGAATCAATATGACCACAGAAGCACAAAAGGAATATGAAGAACTGCGGGAGCTGCCCCTGAGCAGTACCACTCTCCGGGATGGGGTCATCCTGAAAATGCAGGTGGATAAAGTGCAGGTGCAAAATGGCAATATCGCCACCCGGGAGCTGGTGCGGCACCTGGGGGCGGTATGCATTGTCCCTATTACGGAGGAGGGAGAAATCATCCTGGAGCGGCAATACCGCTATCCCTTAGACCGGGTGATTACGGAGCTCCCCGCCGGGAAGCTGGATGCCGCCACGGAGGATCCTTTGGAGGCGGCCAAGCGGGAGCTGCGGGAGGAGACCGGCTATCAGGCGAAAGAGTGGATCGACTTAGGGGCATTTTATCCCGCTCCGGCCTATACCGATGAGAAGATCCGCATGTTCCTGGCCCGAGGGCTCACGAAGGGGGAGCGGGATCTGGATGCGGACGAGATGATCAATGTATTTACCATGCCCCTGCAGGAGGCGGTGGCTTCCGTGATGCGGGGGGAGATCCCCGACGCCAAAACCCAGATGGGCATATTAAAAGCCGCGGCATATTTGCGGTAAATCATTTTCTACAAAAATTCTTTTTTCGGACCGGTCGTAGACCGGTCTGTTTTTATATCAGACAAACTAGGTCTTGACAAAAGAGAAGAGGCCGGATACAATATCGTTAAATGATATCATAAAACGATATTGCAGGAGGAAGCTATGCCGAAAAAAGCCATGGTGATACTCACCGAGTCCATGTTCTATGTGCTGATGGCCTTTCGCAGCGGCGAGATGTGCGGCATTGATGTGGCCGATTATATAGAGAAGCAAACCGGGGGCCGGATCCGGCTGGGGCCCGCCACCCTCTATACGATTTTGGGGAAATTCGAAAAGGAGGAATATATCCTGGAAACCCAGGTGGAGGGACGCAAACGAACCTACCGAATCACGGAGCGGGGACTGGAGGCCTGGGAGGCAGAGCTGATCCGGCTGAAGCAGTGCGTGGCGGATGCGGAGCAGTTAATTCCGGAAGAAGGAGGACAGTCATGAAAAGGCAATATAAACCCGGCCAGAGGATCCGCCGCCTGCTCCCCTGCCCCGATTATGATTATACAGCCATGGAGGGATGGCTTGAGGATATGGCCATGGAGGGGCTGCATATGACCCAGGACGGACTGTCGGTCTGGAAAGGTGTTTTTGAATATGGGGAGCCCCAAAACGTGGCGTACAGATTGGAGGCGGTTCAGGATACCAGTATGTCCGAGCCGGATCCGGAGCAGTTGGAACTGGGCGAAAAATACGGATGGGAATATGTGGCCTCCATTAAAGACTTTTTCGTTTACCGCAGCACGGATCCTTCGGCCCGGGAAATGAATACGGATCCAGCGGTCCAGGCCCTGGCCCTAAGCGCTGTGAAAAAACGGATGGGGCTTCGCCTGATATTTTATATTGGCTGGCCGTTGTTTTATATGTTTTATTCCTTCAGCAGGCATAATCCTTTTGAGCTTCAGTCATTTTTGGATGTGGGAACTATATATTGGGTGATTTTCTACATGATGTTGCTGTTGACCTGCATAATAGGTATCAGGCGCAATATTGCATCATTCATCTATATGAAGAACATACAAAAGAGTCTTCTGCAGGCAGAGAGCGTTCCGGATAAAGAGGGGTGGAGAAAGAGAACAAGGGGATATCGGCGGGAAATATGCGTGATGCTGGCCTCTTTAGTATATTTGGTATGGATAGTCATTCATTTCTTTTTCTTTCAGCCGGGCAGGATCCCGCTGGATAGCTATCAGAGCACTCTTCCCTTTGCCAACCTGCAAGATTTGTTGGGAGAAGAATATGGGGCATACAGCCCCCTCACCCTTCCAAAATATGTAAATCCCCTGGAGCCGAATCAGACAGGGCCGGAATATAGGATGCGCCATGTTGTGGGGGATGAGCCCAATACTCTGTGGGAAAAGGGAGATCTTCTGGCCTCCCGCATCATGGAATACAGCGAATGTGCCCAGTTTACAAAGGATGACGGGACAAGTCTTCAGGTGGGGATGGAAATTAAATATTACCACATGCGAAGCCCCGAGCTGGCCAAAAAGCTGGTTATGGAATTGTGCCAGGCCTGGCATCTTACCCTGACGCCTGAGGCGGCGGCGGATGAGGGAATGCTTTTTGTGCATACCTGGGAGTGGAGCGGCTATTATGCCATCATTCGGAAGGGAAACATGGTTTTATGGGCGAATTATTACCAGAACCCGGAGGAGATGGGCCTAACCCTGGAAGCCTGGACCCAGAGCCTGTGTGACAGTTTAGGAGAGTAAGAAAGCGGTGGGGACGGTTTTGGCCGAGAACCGTCCCCACCGGCTGAGAACTGGCCTTAGAACATGGCAATGGAACCTGCCAGAGACAGGAAGGCATGTTCCGCCGATTCGCTGCGGCCCGATATGGCAATGGGGATCTCCGCCCCCGCCAAAATACCGCAGCCAAAGGCATTCAAATGGGTATCCCAGAATTTGCAGATCAGATTCCCCGCCAGCAGGCTGGGCACCACGATCCCGTCAAATTCCCCGCATTCCTCGCATTCATAATATTTGTTTCGGGCCGCTTCCTTGCTGATAATCAGGTCGTAGGTGATGGGGCCCACCAGATTGCAGTCAGCAATGGGATCCTCCTGATGGTGTAGTACAATGGTTTGGGCCTCCACCGTATCTCTCATGTGGAAGCTGGGCTTTTCCACCAGGGAAAGCAGGGCGATATTGGGCTGCTTGATGCCGAATTTTTCCAGCACCTCCACCATGTTTTTAATTACCTCTTCCCGCTGCTCGATGGAGGGTTCCACCAAAAGGGTGCAGTCGGAGACCGCCAGCAGGCGGTTGTAGCCCTCGTATTTCATCACGTTCACATGGGTGATGAGCCGGTCCTCCCGGATCAGATGATTGGCCTTATTCAATACCGGCAGCAGGAAGTCCCGGGTCTGGGTATTGCCCCGCATGAGCACGTCCGCCTGACCGGCCCGGATCATTTCAATGGCAAACTGCACCGGATTCACATCCACATTCACCGGCTGAAAATCATAGGAACGGTCGGCCAGACCCAGTTTGTCCAGGGCAGCCTTGATTTTTCGGAAGCTGCCGATGAGGATGGGCTCCGCAAAGCCCGCCTCCTGGGCGGCAAAGACGCCCTTTAAAATGTTTTCGTTGTCGGCGCCGGCCACCGCCACCCGCCGGGGGGTTTTAAAGGATCTTGCCTTTTCAACGATGGCTTCAAATTCCTTGGGATAATTCATTTTCTTTCCTCCTTACAGCAGGCCGCCGATGGCTAAAAACAGCGGGGCGAAAACCAGGGATACCACGGTCATGAGCTTGATTAGGATATTGATGGAGGGGCCGGAGGTGTCCTTGAAGGGATCCCCCACCGTATCCCCCACCACAGCTGCGTGATGGGAATCGGAGCCCTTGCCCCCGTGATGGCCGTCCTCGATATATTTCTTGGCATTATCCCAGGCACCCCCGGAATTGGACATGAAAATGGCTAACATAACACCGGTGACCAGGGCCCCTGCCAGCAGGCCGCCCAGGGCCGCCGGCCCCAGCAAAATGCCCACCACCAGGGGGGCCAGTACGGACATGATGCCCGGCACCAGCATCTCCTGAAGGGCCGCATGGGTGGAAATGGCCACGCACTTTTTATAATCCGGCTTGCCGCTGCCCTCTAAAATGCCCGGGATGGTTCGGAACTGATGGCGCACCTCTTCAATCATTTTATACGCCGCCTTGGACACGGAATCCATGGT
>CACZSB010000092.1 GCA_902783765.1 uncultured Lachnospiraceae bacterium | reverse complement strand
ATTACGGTCCCTACCAGTTCCCGGAGAAGCTGATCCCCCTGATGATCGCCAACTGCCTGGCGGAAAAGCCCCTGCCGGTATACGGCCAGGGCCTGAATGTGCGGGACTGGCTCTATGTGGAGGACCATTGCAAGGCCATCGACCTGATCATCCGAAAGGGGAAGGAAGGGGAAGTTTATAATATCGGCGGCCACAATGAAATGGCCAATATCGATATTGTGAAGCTGATTATCAAAGAGCTGGGAAAATCAGAGGAGCTGATTACCTATGTGACGGACCGGAAGGGTCACGATATGCGCTATGCCATCGACCCCGCCAAAATCCACCGGAAGCTGGGCTGGCTGCCGGAGACCATGTTTGCGGAGGGCATCAAAAAAACCATCCGCTGGTATCTGGATAACAAGGAATGGTGCGAGACCATTATTTCCGGGGAGTATCAGAATTATTATCGGGAGATGTACGAAAACCGATGAAGGAAAACGAAAAAGCCATGCGGATTCTGGTGACCGGGGTCAACGGTCAGCTGGGCCACGATGTGATAAATGAACTGGAAGCCCGGGGCCATCTGGCGGTGGGCACGGATTTAACGGAAAGCTACGGCGGGTTGATGGACGGCAGCGCCGTGTGCGAGGCCCCCTATGTGCAGCTGGATTTAACGGATGATAAGGCGGTGCGCCGGGCCATCCGCATGATCCGTCCCCAGGCCGTGATCCACTGCGCCGCCTGGACCGCGGTGGATAAGGCAGAGGATCCCGCCCTCAGGGATACGGTGATGAAGGTGAACGGCAAGGCGCCTGGCTACCTGGCGGGGGCCTGCGCCAAAATAGGGGCCAAAATGCTCCAAATCAGCACGGATTACGTATTTGACGGCCAGGGAGAGGAGCCCTGGCAGCCGGACTGCCGGGACTACAGGCCTTTAAGCGTGTACGGAGAAAGCAAGCTGGCGGGAGAGCTGGCGGTGGCGGAGCAGCTGGAAAAGTTTTTCATTGTCCGCATCGCCTGGGCCTTCGGGAAAAACGGCCAGAACTTTGTGAAAACCATGCTGAAATTAGCAGATAATCATAAGGAATTACGGGTGGTAAACGACCAGATTGGCACCCCCACCTACACCCGGGATTTGGCAAGACTTCTGGTGGATATGATAGAGAGCGATAAGTATGGCTATTACCACGCCACCAACGAGGGGGGCTATATTTCCTGGTACGATTTTGCCCGGGAAATCTTTCGTCAGGCGGGGAAGGATGTGCAGGTGACCGGGGTTAGCACAGAGGAATACGGGGCTTCCACGGCGGCCCGGCCCTTTAACAGCCGGCTGGATAAATCTAAATTGCTTCAAAACGGTTTTACGCCCCTGCCGGAGTGGCAGGACGCTCTGCACCGCTATTTACAGGAAATCGAGGTGATATAAGTGAGCCAGATTACAGTGCGGGAAACGGGAATCGAAGGTTTGGTGGTTATCGAACCCACAGTGCATCGGGATGAACGGGGCTTTTTCGTGGAGTTTTATAATGAACGGGATTTTGCGGAAGCGGGGATTGCCACCCGTTTCGTGCAGGACAATGTGAGCCGCTCCGTGAAGGGCGTCCTTCGTGGCCTGCATTTCCAAAAGCACTACCCCCAGGCCAAGCTGGTGCGGGCGGCCCGAGGCCGGGTCTTTGATGTGGCGGTGGATTTGCGAAAAGGCAGCGAGACCTTCGGCAAGTGGTACGGCGAGATTTTAAGTGAAGATAATTTCCGCATGCTCTATGTGCCAGAGGGCTTTGCCCATGGCTATTTTGTGTTAAGCGAGGAAGCGGAATTCTGCTATAAGGTGAACGATTTTTATCACCCCGGGGATGAGGGGGGCATTGCCTTCAATGACCCGGAGATCAGTATTGAATGGCCGGAGCTTAGGGGTGAATATCCCGGGGCGCCCCAGGCCGCCGCTTATAAAATGGAGGATGGAACAGCTTTGATTATGAGTGAGAAAGATCAAGCCCATCCCTGTTTGAAGGACAGCTGGATCTTCGGATGATACACGACAAGAAGGTTACAATCCTATTGGCGGCTTATCGGGGCAATGCCTATGCAGGGGCCCAGATTCAGTCCATTTTGGATCAGGATTGCTCGGACTGGTTTTTGATTGTGTCCGACGACGGAGAAGACACGGCGGAGCTTTTGGAATCCTTTGCCCGGGCCCATCCGGATAAAATCCTGCATCATCGCTCCGGCCGACGCTTTGGCTCTGCCCAGAAGCATTTTATGTATTTAATCAGCCGCTTCGGGCAGGCGGCGCCCTATACCATGTGTGCGGATCAGGATGATATCTGGCATCCGGACAAGGTCCGCAGGACCCTGGCCGCCATGGAAGCGGAAGAGGCTAAATGGGGAGCCCAGAAGCCCCTGCTGGTGCATACGGATCTGCGGGTGGTGGATGGAAACCTAAAGGAACTGGACCCCAGTTTCATGCACTTTTCCAAAATCGACGGCGGGCGTCTGGCCTTCCATCAGCTTTTGGTACAAAATGTGGTCACCGGCTGCACCATGATGATTAACCGCTCCCTGGCAAAACTGGGAAGCCGGGCAGAGGGTTGTGAAGCCATGCTGATGCATGACTGGTGGCTGGCCCTTCTGGCCGCGGCCCTGGGCCGCTGCGTATTTCTGCCGGAGGCTACCCTGGATTACCGCCAGCACGGGAGCAATCAGGTGGGGGCCAAACGAGCCGGATCTCTGTCCTATTTGCTGAGCCGGCTGAAAGGGAAATATGTGAAAAAAATGCGGGATGACAGCCTCCGTCAGGGAGCGGCATTCCTGAAATTATATGAAGCGGAGATGAGCCCGGAGGACCGGGCCCTGTGCCAAAGTCTGGCGGGTCTTAAAAAGCAGGGGAAGCTCCGGCGGCTTAAAACCATCCGGGCCAAGGGCTTTTGGAAAAATACCCTGCCCCGGCGTCTGGGACAGTTCATCTGGTGGTGAACCGATGGAGGGATTACAGACCATGATTCGGGGCATCGGCGTGGATATGTGTGAAATTGAGCGCCTTCAGGATAAGGGGCCGGAAAGCAGCTTTGTGAAGCGTTTCTTCACCCCGGAGGAGCAGGCTTATTTACAAAGCCGGGGGGCTGCCTATGCCCGCTCCCTGGCGGGGCTTTATGCCGCCAAAGAAGCCTATGCCAAGGCCTTGGGCTGCGGTATCCGGGGCTTTGCCTTGCAGGAGGTTGAAATCCTCCACACCCCGGAGGGCCAACCCTACTACCGGCCCCAGGGTCAGGCCCTGGCCCGGCAGCTGGAACGGGGGATAGAGGAAGTGTTATTATCAATCAGCCATGAGGCGGGGCTGGCCTTGGCCTTTGCCCTGGCCCGGGGAGGAGAGTAATCATGTGGTCAAAAAAACCGGGACGGGATGATAAGCTCCTGTTCCCTGCCGTGGGGATCATCCTGGGGCTGGGCCTTGTTTTTCTGCTACTTCAGGCGCTGCTTCCGGGCTGGCATTATGCTTTGGACTGGCGTCTGGGCTGCCCTTTTCAGAATCTGACGGGGCTTTACTGCCCCGGCTGCGGGGGACAGCGGGGCCTGAAATACCTGCTCTGGGGAGAATTCGGCCAGAGCCTGTATCATCATCCCCTGGTGCTGCCCTTTGCCATTTATTTGGTAATTTACTTTATCAGCCAGGCCATCAACCGCATCAGCCGGGGCAAAACGCCGGCTCTGTGTTTTCGGATGTGGCATCTTCAGGGCTTTCTGGCCCTGCTTGTTTTGCAATGGATCGTGAAAAATATCCTGCTGCTGGCAGGACTTTATTCGATATGATACGAGGAGGAGAACATGGATAAGCACGCCGACGGGCTCATGTGGGCCCTGGTGAAGGAAAAGCCTGAAGAAGGCCTGTGGATGAAGCGGGTGCCCATCCCGGAGCTGGGCCCCAACGATGTGAAAATCAAGATCAAGAAAACCGCCATCTGCGGGACGGATGTACACATCTGGCAATGGAACGACTGGGCCCAGCACACCATTCCCCTGGGCCTGACCGCCGGCCACGAATATGTGGGTGAGGTGGTGGAGGTAGGGGCCGCCGTGGAGGGCTTTAAGCCCGGAGACCGGGTGTCCGGGGAGGGGCATATCACCTGCGGAAAATGCCGGAACTGTCTGGAGGGCCACAAGGAAAACTGCAAGGATGCCAAGGGCGTAGGGGTGAACCGAAACGGGGCCTTTGCGGAATATCTGGTGATTCCTTCTGCCAATGTATGGCCCTGCCATCCGGCCATCTCCGATGATTTATATGCCATTTTTGACCCCTTTGGCAATGCCACCCATACCGCCCTGTCCTTTGATGTGCTGGGAGAGGATGTGCTGATTGCCGGGGCAGGTCCCATCGGTATGATGGCGGCGGCCATCGTCCGCTTTGCGGGGGCTCGGCATGTGGTGGTGACGGATTTTAATGATTACCGTCTGGATATGGCCAAAAAGCTGGGGGCCACCCGCCCGGTGAATCTGGGCCGGGAAAAGCTGGAGGATGTGATGAAGGAGATCGGCATGACCGAGGGCTTTGATGTGGGTCTGGAAATGTCCGGGGCCCCCGCCGCGCTGCATAGTATGATCCATTCCATGAAGCACGGCGGCAAGATCGCCCTGCTGGGCCTCCAGGGCACTGCCACTCCGGTGGATCTGGAGACGGTGATTTTCAACGGCCTGTCCCTGAAGGGAATCTACGGCCGGAAGGTGTGGGATACCTGGTATTCCATGACCACCATGCTCCAGGCGGGGCTTAAGTTGGAGCCGGTGATTACCCATCATTTTGATGTGAAGGACTTTGCCAAAGGTTTTGAGGCCATGATCTCCGGCAGCTCCGGGAAGGTGATCCTGGACTGGACGAATCTATAAGCGGCCGTAGCGCGGCCGACAATACTTTTCGAACGCCCCTTGCGGAGCACCGGGGCTGAGAAAAGTTTTCGTCGTGCCAGCGGAGGCCGCAGAAATATAAAATCAATCTGCATAAAACAGGAGGAAAATATGAACAGACAGGAAGCTTTAGCATTTTACAAATCCGAGGTGGATAGCATCCGGGAAGCCGGCCTTTTTAAAGGGGAAGCACCTTTCCGCTCCCCCCAGGGCAGCCGGGTCATATTGGAGGACGGCCGGGAGCTCCTTTGCATGTGTGCCAACAACTATCTGGGCATGGGGGATAATCCCCGGCTCATTGAAGCGGCCAAAAAAACCTATGATGAACGGGGCTACGGGGTGGCCTCCGTCCGCTTTATCTGCGGCACCCAGGATATCCACAAGCAACTGGAAAAGAAAATCAGCCACTTTTTGGAAACCGATGATACCATTCTTTATTCCTCCTGCTTCGACGCCAACGGGGGCCTTTTCGAGACCCTTTTGGGAGAGCAGGATGCGGTGATCTCCGACGAGCTGAACCATGCCTCCATTATTGACGGGGTGCGGCTTTGCAAGGCGAAACGCTACCGCTACAAAAACAATGACATGGCGGACCTGGAGGCCCAGCTTCAGGCGGCGGATGCCGCCGGGGCCCGGATCAAGCTCATTGCCACCGACGGGGTATTTTCCATGGACGGCATTATTGCCAACCTGAAAGGGGTCTGCGATCTGGCGGACAAGTATCATGCCATGGTGATGGTGGATGATTCCCACGCCGTGGGCTTTGTGGGCGCCCACGGGAAGGGCACCCCGGAGCATAACGGGGTCCTGGGCCGGGTGGATATTATCACCGGCACCCTGGGCAAGGCCCTGGGGGGAGCCTCCGGGGGCTATACCAGCGGCCGGAAGGAGATCATCGATCTGCTCAGACAGCGGAGCCGCCCTTATCTTTTTTCCAATTCCCTGGCTCCGGCCATTGTGGGAGCCAGCATGGAAATGTTTGATATGCTGGAGGAAAGCACGGCCCTCCGGGATCATCTGGAGGAGATCACGGCCTATTACCGGAAGCAGCTGGTGGATAAGGGCTTCGATATCATTCCCGGGACCCATCCCTGCGTGCCGGTGATGCTTTATGACGAGCGGACCGCGGCGGAGTTCGCCAAGAGGATGATGGACAAGGGGGTCTATGTGGTGGCCTTCTCCTATCCCGTGGTGCCCAAGGGCAAGGCCCGGATCCGCACCCAGCTTTCCGCTGCCCATACCAAAGAGGATCTGGACTTTGCGCTGCAGTGCTTCGAGGAAGTCAGGTCCGAAATGGGCCTGGGTTGATACTTACTATGCCTTTGATTCATACAT